>JALVDO010000764.1 GCA_027008975.1 Saprospiraceae bacterium
ATCAGACTGCCTGCGAGGGTGTTTTCGATTGCCATTAATCCACCATCAACCGTCTTATCATTCTCTATCATATCTACGAGGTCGGCAAAGGTATGCGCCGGGACGATTTCGATAACTTCCTTCTTGAGGCACAACCGCGCTGCTATTTCGTGGAATGCCCCCGGCACGCCCTGAATGGCTATTCGCAGGCGTTTGTCTTTCGCCTTTTTCGCCTCCTCCGTTTGTTCTATATTGACCATAATGCCGTTTAGTAATTCGTCAAAAAAATTGCCTATGCCTTATAAAAAAAGTCCCGCCGAAGCAGGACTTATTAAATTTTTGAATGTCTTAAAATGAATACACAAATTTAGCAAGTCCTCTTACGACGGGCATAAAAGAAATAGCTAAAATAAAAACCAAAAATGTTCAAATTGCGATTCATAATAATACTAATGAAGCACAAACGTAAAGTATTATTTTGAATAATGCAAGTTTTTAGCGAAAAAGCCTGACCTCCTTTACTCCACTACTACCCGCTTTACCACTACACCATCTTCGACCCGGAGGTGGATAAAATACACACCGACGGGCAGATTATCGACAGGCCACTCCAAGGTATTTCCTCCTATATTAAAGGATACCTCTTCGCTTTTAACCAACCTTCCTGTATGGGTGTACATAGATAATCGTCCACCCTGCGCCAAATTATTCTCCACCTGAATGTATAATATATCGCTGACCGGATTGGGCATGATATTCCACTGAGTAATGCTTTGGGGTACTGCCAAATCATCGACGATAAGTATCAGTTGGCATTCATTATCTTCGCCACAGTCATTCGTAACCGTCAGGCAAACGGTGTAACTGTTGGCTTCCTCGTAAGTATGACTTGGACTGGAATCCGTAGAGGTCGTCCCATCCCCAAAATCCCATAACCATGAGGTGGGGAAACCGGTTGTCTCATCCTGAAAGATGATATCGTGTCCTACGCCATTGGCAGCGAACTGAGCGACGGGTAGCGCACAATCCAACGTTACTGTTCTGCACATCGTATCGCCTTCCCCACAGTCGTTAGCAGTTGTCAGGCAAACAGTATAAGTCCCGTCATTGGCATACAAATGGGTTGGATTTTGCGAAGTCGAAAGGACTCCATCGCCAAATGTCCATGTCCATTCCGTTGGCGAACCTGTTGATAAATCGGAGAAAATCGCTGTCAAATTAGTAGTAGAATAACTAAAAGCCGTCACTGGTGTTGCACAGAACACAGTAATATCCGTACAAAACTGGTCAGCGCCACAAACGCTGGAAACCGATAAGCATGTTGTATAGGTGCCCGGCTCGCTATAGGTGTGAATGGGACTAGCCTCCGTCGAACTACTTCCGTCACCAAAATTCCACGTCCAATCCGATGCACCTCCGGTTGATTGTTCATCAAAAGTGACGGTCAGTCCATCGATACCATAAGTAAAATTACTACTGGGAGCTGCACAACTAACTACCACCTGTTGGCAGAGCGTAGCACTTCCACAAACACCGCTGACTTCCAAGCATACTTGGTAAGTGCCCGGATTGCTATAATTGTATTCCGGATTTTGATTATTAGACGTCGAGCCGTCTCCAAATGTCCATACCCAATTGGCAATAGCACCACCGGATTGGTCAAAACAATTCAACGTCAGGCCATCGGTACTAAATACAAATAAGGCGGATGGTCCGGAACAGGAAACAGAGACCTGTTGGCAAAATTGATTTGTTCCGCACACATTACTTATGGTAAGACATACATTGTAAGTGCCGGGTACAGAAAATTGGTGATTAGGGCTCTGTTCTGTGCTTGTGCTGCCGTCGCCAAAATTCCAAGACCAACTATCTACCTCGCCAACAACTTGCCCGACAAAGCCGACATCCAGTTCGTCCGCGGTAAAGACAAAAGAGGGTTCAGGAGCAATACAGTTCACCTGAATCTGGGTGCACATCTGATTGTCTCCACAAATGTTACTTACCTCTAAACAGACCGTATAAGCACCGGGAGTATCATAAGTGTGCACTGGATTATTCAAGGTAGAAGTCCCGCCATCTCCAAATGTCCAATTCCAGGAAGTTGGCGCATTGATGGATTGATCAATAAAGTTTACCAATAATCCGCTACTTTGTGTTGAAAAGGCGGCTACGGGGTCTGCACAATCTACTGTAACAGTCTGACAGGCAGTATTGGCACCACACTGATTGGCTGCCTGCAGGCAAATGGTGTACGTGCCGGGAGCACTGAAAACGTGTGTTGGATTTTGCTCTGAGGAACTTTGCCCATCCCCAAATGTCCAATTCCAATTCAAAGGCGCATTGGTAGAAATATCCGTCAAGGTCACACTTAAAGCATTGGCATTAACACTAAAACCAGCTACCGGTGCCGGACAACTTGCCGTGACCTGCTGACAGCTTGTAGAGCTTCCACAAATACTCGTCGCCGTGAGGCAAACCTCGTAAAATCCCGGACTGTTGTAGGTATGAGAGGGGTTTTGTGAATTAGCTGACTGACCATCTCCAAAGTCCCATGCCCATGAAGTGGCTGCTGGCGCTGAAGCATCAGTAAACTGAAAATCCAATTCATCGCTTTGTACCGTAAATGAAGCCTGAGGTGCTGCGCAGGATACGGTGATGAGTTCACACACCTGAGAGGTGCCACAGGCATTAATAATATCCAAACAGACATTGTATTGCCCGGGTAATGCGTAGGTGTGAGTTGGGCTTTGCTGGGTAGAGGTTATTCCGTCTCCAAAATTCCACAACCATGAATCGGGAGATTCCGTGGATGCATCCGTAAAATTAACCGTTAACTCATTCGTTTGGGATGTAAACCCAGCCTGTGGTTGGTGGCATCCAATATCAACAAAAACACAAAAGGCCGTCGAGCCACACTCGTTGCTTGCCATCAGGCAAATAGTATATTCGCCTTCTGCTGCATAAGTGTAAGGTGGCGGATTTTGTTCATAACTGTAATTGCCGGTCATGTCGCCGTAATCCCATCGCCATTCGGTAGGGTTGTTTGTTGACAAGTCATTAACGGTTACCGTAAACCCATCCACAGAAAGCACCTCGAAATTAGCTTCCGGCATGGTGCAATCAATGGTGACGGTATGGCAGATGGTCGCCGGACCACAAGCATTTGTCGCAGTAAGACATATCTCGTAGGTTCCATTTTCCTCATATTGGTGGGAAGGAGCATTTTCGTCGGAAGTGGCCCCATCCCCAAAATCCCAAAGGAGTGAATTCGCCCCCCCGCTTATAATAGGCAAAACGGAAACTGTTCTATTCACGGTATTGGTGGTAAAATTAACGGTCGGCGGAGGGCAGGTGATATTGACGGTCTGGCAAATTTGTTCCTGCCCACAGGAACCGGTGACCGTCAAACATACTTCATAACTCCCCTCCGAAGGAAAGACGTGGCTCGGGTTTGCTAAAGTGGAAGTTTCTCCGTCACCAAAATCCCAAACCCATGCAAAGACATCACTACTTGAAGTATTGGTAAAGAAGGCTGTCAACTGCGTGCTGGCATAAATAAAATTTGGAACGGTCTCAAAACAACCGATGAGCGTGGATCGGCAAATCTGACCATATCCACAGTTGTTTTGAGCTAAAAAGCAAATGGTATAATACCCCTCAGCCGGAAAAGTATGTGTGGGATTTTGCTCCGTAGATACCGGTGAGCCATCTCCAAAATTCCACATCCAGGAATTAGGGTTATTGGTCGCCAAATCCTCAAAAGTAACTGTCAGTCCATTCATACTTGAAATACCAAAATCAGGTTCAGGATGAGTGCAACTGACGTTAATCGTCCGTGTTATTTGTCCGGAGCCGCATATACCTATTACAAAAAGGGAGACCGTATAATAATCAGCTTCGGCATAGGTGTGTGTGGGATTGGGTTCTGTTGAAGAAGTACCATCACCAAAGGTCCAGAGCCAACTGGTTGCACCCAGTGTACTTGCTTCCTGAAAACTCACCGTCAGGCTATCGACATCATAGAGAAAATCAATGGATAAAAAGCAATGGCTCCCTTCGGTCACGGTAAGTGTCTGGTTGATACCCGGGGCAATGATGTGATCCTCAGTACCCGACGGCCATAGAACAACAAGGCTATCAATTGTTACATTTTGTCCAAGTCCGAAATGTACGAGATGAGAGGTCGAAATCCCGTAACTTTCGCCGGAGCGTACTTCCCTGATTTGTTTACCCCAGTCGCCGTAAAGTTCTACACGTGCCCCGATTCCATTTTCATTAGAAATAACACCATCCAAATTGACTTTGAAATAGTGATTGGCGTTACCGGAGTTGAGATAGAGACGGTCATTAATCGTCTGAGAGGGAGTATTATACCCCGTTCCAAATCCTGCGATAACATCGATAAAGCCGTCGTTATTCATATCTCCGGTAGAGAAGCTGTGTACAGCTCCCGTTCCGGGAAAGACATTTGGGACGGCGGTGAAAGTCGCATCGCCATCATTTCTCAATACTTTTACATCAGGTGTATTGCCACCAAAAAGGATGTCAATAAAACCATCGTTATCCAAATCTACAAACTTGACCTGAATGCCCCCACCATCAGCGACGGAAATGCCCGAACCTTCAGTAATATCCGTAAAGGTGCCATCTCCATTATTGCGGTACAATACGTTTGCTATGTCGTGATTAATAACAATGGCATCCAAATCGCCATCGTTGTCAATATCACCAAAATCTGTCGCCCAAGATTGCCCGTGAGGTTGCAGCCCCGCCTGAGCAGCCACCTCCGTGTAGTGTCCGGTACCGTCATTTTGAAACAATAAGTTAAGTCGCCGCCCATCGTTGGGGTCTGTCACACCTAATCGGCATTTGGAGATATATAGATCAAAATCCCGATCATTGTCGTAATCTATCCAGACCGAACCGTAATTTCCAGAATTATCCGAAGGAACAGTCGAAGCGGTATTTATCAAATCGGGCTCGAAAGTCATGTTCCCGTTACCATCGGTATTTTCATAAGGTTGACTAATTCCATCATCGTGGCAAGCAAAGATATCCAAATCCAAATCGCCATCAATATCAGCCATGTTGGACCCCTGCAAAAAAGTGGTGGAGAACGAAATCGTATTCAGCGAGTAGCCATTCCCCGCAGGGTTAGCCTTCAATAACTTCAACCCATCATAAGCACCTCCTGTGAATATATCATTATAGCCATTCCCGTCAATATCTCCAATACATATACTCCATTGGCTACCGATTAGCGTGCCATAAGTATAACCAATAAACTGTCCATCATCCGCCTGGAAATCAATGACCAGCCCATTTCCATCATTTAGGCGTACAATATCGTCCAGCCCATCGGCATTCATGTCCGCTACCCCAATGGGCGCACCACTCCGAATAGCCTGATGAAACAGCGCACCACTTTGGTCGGAAAAGCTGATTTGCGCAGTGAGAAAAGAGGGGAGGAAAACTAAAAATAGAGAATAGTAGATGACTTTTTTCATGAGAAATAATTTTTTAATTCGGGAAAGGTAAAGTTAAATACTTTTCCATTATTTTCAAAGAGATTTGACTAATAAAAAAGTGCAACCAAAATCAATTGATTGCACTTTTTCAAACATTGGAAATACATCCTTTTACTCTCCCGTATCAGACTTGAATGCGTCAAAGTCGAATAAGAGCGAAAACCTAAAGGTGTTATCCAATGGATTACGCTGTGAAGATGCCGGTACGAGATAGGAGACATTCATACCAAATACATTGTATTTCAGACCAATTCCAACAGTGAAATATTTACGATTTCCCTTTTGGGCATGTTCGTAAAAGTAACCTGCACGGACAGCAAACTGATCGTCATACCAGTATTCTGCACCTACAGAAAACATCAGTTCTTTCAACTCTTCCTTAAAGCCTTCGGGCGCATCACTAAAGGAAGTAAATATCCCTTTGATAGGCGTCAACTGGCGATAATCGGCAATGTTATCCCCATCCTGACTACAGTGATTCAGAGTGTCAGCAGATGGAATACACGGTGTAGGGATGAGCAATTTGTTAACATCTAACGCAAAGGTCAATTTATTAAAGGCATCCAACTCCATCGTGTAGGCACCGCCAATACCGAGATTGGTCGGTAGGAAATCCTTTACCAATTGGCGAGTATAGGTAATCTTGGCACCAATATTGGTCACTGCCAAGGCTAGTGTTAAGTCATCTTTTTTATAGGTAAATGAGACATCAGCTGCACCGGAATAAGCGGGTTCGATAATTTCTCCACTTGTCGTCTCATTCCCCGCTGCCAGATTGGAGTAGATAAACTTACCTGTGATGCCGGCTGCGAAGTTGTCACTTAACTTTCTGGAATAAGCTAGTGCCAATTCAAATTCATTGGGCTTGCCAACATTCAAAGGTGTACCGTTGACATCGGTAAACTGGATGCTACCCAAAGAGAAAAATCGAAGCCCAAATCCCAGAGATTGCAATTTATCCAACTTGAAATAACCGGTCAGATAAGCCAAATAAACATCATTGAGATTCAAGGAGCGCAGCCAAGGCGTATAAGTCGCTGACAATGCAGCTCTGTCTTCTGCAAATACTAATTTTGAAGCATTAAAGTGCATCGCATTAGGGTCTGCGGAAAGGGCAAGACCAACATCTCCCATTCCTCCCGAACGGGCATCTGCCACTATTCGCAAAAAGGGTACAGCCGAAACGACTGAATTGACGCAAGCCGAACCGTCAGGATTGATAAGTGTCCCATCGGGACCCATCGTACATTGTGCTTTCAAACTCGGAGACAGCAAGACTGTCATTAGTAATAAAAACGTAGATTTGAATATTAATTCCATTGAACAATAATTTTATAATCCCATCGGGTTTTATTTCCTTTTATTAGGGATTCACCATGAGATTTTTTTGTATAGTATGTTTTGCTAAAGTGTGTGCAAAAGTAGTGATATTTCTTATCTCTTCATAGTACAACTACCATGCCACTCTCTTACATACGAAAAAACGGGCAACTTATTTTAATTACGCAATGATTATTACGTCATATATGAGCGAAAATTTATTTTAAAATTACGAGCTTCTCAAATCCACTCTCGCCTTTTATCGTATTGCTACCTGCATTTGTCGCTCGAATAAAGACCTTATATATATATACGCCCCGTGCCAGTTGGTCTCCGTATTCATCCAGCCCGTCCCATTCAATGCAATTGTCTCTGCGAAGGCTGCCCTCTGTAATCATAGACTTCTCAATCGTCTTAACCAGCTTTCCGGAGGTGGTGTAGATGCGAATCATTACCTCCATTTCCAGTCCGTTCATATTGTGATCGAATTGAAAGCAAGTGTGGTCAAAAAACGGGTTGGGGTAATTTAGTACGTGCTCCAATGCAACACTAGCCGACTCTGCAACGACAAATTCCGTATAGCCTTCTGCTGAATTATTGGCAACATCCCAGGCTTTTACCCTGATGTTATGCAGCCCGGTAGCAATGTCTTTTAATGGAAACCGTACAGTTCCCTGACGGTAGTCATCCTGCTCAGCTTCGTAAAAGTCGTTTAATAAATAACTGCTTTGCGTGTTTCCATCTAGAAAGCCTTCCAAATCGTGACCGATACTATTCCCGACGACATTGATACCGAAGTCATCCTTTAATTTCACCAAAAGCGTTGGGTTG
>JALVDO010000765.1 GCA_027008975.1 Saprospiraceae bacterium
CTCCCAACAGTTGCGACAATTCTCTTGAAAGTGCCAGTCCGATGCCTGTGCCGCCAAATTTGCTATTCTCCTTGTGCGAGGATTGATAGAATTTTTGAAAAATTTTATCCCGGTCATCGGGATGGATACCGAGACCTTCATCCCGGACTTTTACCAGGAGTTTGCCGTTTGCAGTAGTCGCCTTCAGTGTAACTGTGGTATCGGGTTTTGAGAATTTCAGCGCATTGGAAAGCAGATTGTTGATGATGGTTTCCAATTTTTTTTCATCCGTATGGATGTGCAATTCCGTCGGAATGTCTGCATCCAACCTCAGGTCGATTTTTTGATTGTTGGCGTAGGATTCGAAAGCAAAAACAGTCCGTTTTAACCAAGGGAGCAGGTGGATGTTTGTATTGGTTAATTGTAGTTTTTTATTTTCCAGTTTGGAGAGGTCTAGAATGTCATTAATCAGGCCCAACAGCTTTTTGCTATTGTCATAAGCCAGGTCGATTTCCCGTTTGAGACCGGGACTGGAAAGTTGATTTTTAATACTCCCAAGCGGTCCCGAAATGAGGGTCAGGGGTGTCCGAAGTTCGTGTGAGATATTGGAGAAAAATTCGCTTTTCAGCTCATCTAATTGTTGGAGGGCTTCATTTTTGGAAGTTTCTATTGCCAATTCTCGTTTTACTTTCTCCTTTTGGCTCGACTGACGGATATAAATCCCGCCAAACAGAAGTGTTATCAACAATAATCCGAGGCTGCCCAGCCCTATAATTTTATTTTGTAAAGCCTGTCGTTTTGAGAGCTCGAGTTCTTTTTTTACGAGGAGACGTTGTTGTTCATCGTTTTTTAATTGGGCGTTAAAGAAGGCGCTGTTTTTTAATAAGTCTTCATTATAAATGGAATCGAGGAGGGATGCAGCCATCATTTGAGCTTCATAGGCCTTTTGGTAATTGCCTGATTTGGCTTCGATTTCGGATTGTACAAGATAAAAGTCCTTCCGGATATCAAGAGATCCTTCCTCCGGTATTATCAAAGCGCCTTGATGAATATAGTATCGGGCAGAATCCAAATTATTTAACTTAAGATAGTTATCTGCCAAATTTTTCAAGAATAGGGCATGGCGTGCCGGATTTTGGGTACTACCGGATAGTTCCATTCCTTTTTTTATGTAATAAATGGCCAATCGGATGCTATCTTCATTCTGAAAATTACAATAATAACTTGCAAGATTGTTGTAAGTGGAAGAAAGGGTATAATTATCTCCTGATCGACGGGTTATTTCGATTGCTTCCAGCGCATATTTTTTCTTTTCGATTTCATCAGGGGCATTTGCACTCAAATTCAATAAAATGATGCCTAATACGAGGGTGTCGCGATGGGCTTCCGCTAATTTATAAGCTTTAAGGGCGTAAGAAAAGCCATTTTTTTCATCATTCAAATCAAAATAAAGCTTGGCAACGTTGTTGTAGGTGTATTCCAAACCGACTTCCTGATTATTTTCTATCTGAAAATCAATAGCTTTTTTATAAGTATCCAATGCTTTGAAATAAGCCCCTTTCGCGCTATAATTACTGGCTTGCAACTCATAGATAATGGGAATGCTCCGCGTCTCTTTTAATTCCAGTGCCATTGCCTGAGCGGAATCGAGATAAAGGAGACTGCTATCGATGTGATAAGTGCTAAAAAGCCCCACGGCAGCCTGATAATATCCCTTGAAGCGTCCCCGCTTCCAATTGATTTTCCTGCTTTCCTCAATGGCTTTAAAGGCGTAATTGGTGGCTTCTTCCACGTCGGTCAGGCGAGCGACCTGAGAAATATTTAGTATTTTGTTTACGTCGTTTGAATCTGTCACCAGCTTGGGCAAAGAGCGCTTAAGGCTATCGAGTACTGCATCTTGTGCGTTTACGG
>JALVDO010000766.1 GCA_027008975.1 Saprospiraceae bacterium
CAACTGCGGGATCGGATTGTCCGTCATCTGTATTGATATAAAAATAGCCGGCACCATAAAGGCAAAAATCAAGACGCAATACTGCGCCACCTGCGTGTAGGTAATTCCCTTCATACCGCCGAGCACCGCATAAAACAATACGATTATCATACCGATTATCACTCCGGTGTTAATCGGCACCTCCAAAAAGCGAGAGAAGACCAGTCCTACTCCCCGCATCTGCCCCGCTACGTAGGTGAATGAAACCAACAGGGCACAAATGACTGCCACCGATCGTGCAATATTTGAGTAATAACGATCCCCGATAAAGTCCGGCACTGTAAATTTGCCAAACTTCCTCAGATAAGGAGCAAGTAACAAAGCCAACAGCACATAGCCTCCCGTCCAGCCCATCAAATAAACCGACCCATCATAGCCGGTAAAGGAAATCAGCCCTGCCATCGAGATAAAAGAAGCTGCCGACATCCAGTCTGCTGCCGTTGCCAGTCCATTTGCAACAGGCGAAACTCCTCCGCCTGCCACGTAAAACTCCTTTGTAGAACCCGCTCTCGACAAAATTGCGATAATAATATACAAGGCAAAAGTGATGCCCACGATTGTCCAGGTCAACATTTGTAACGTCATAGTAATTCTTTTTTAGTAATGCTCAAGCCAATTCAATCATCGTCCACCCCGTACTTGTGATCCAGTTTATTCATCAACCGAATATAAACGAAGATGAGCACGACAAATACATAAATAGAGCCTTGTTGTGCAAACCAAAACCCCAGCTTGAATCCTCCAATCCGAATCTCATTCAATTGATCTACCAACAAAATCCCAAAACCGAAGGATACAATAAACCAGATGCTTAGTAAGATAGCCAAATAGCGCAAATTAGCACGCCAGTACCTTTTATTATCCTGCTTGGACATGATAATTAATTTTAGTAAAAAAATGACTGTATTATAGATGTATTGTGAAATGTGCTGCCAAGGTAATAATGTTTTGGGAATAAAAAAAAGAATCATATTGAAAATCAAAAAAAGCCAACCTCAATCAAGAGGCCGGCTTCTCAAAAACATTATCTAATTCCATAATTTCATTACTCTTCGTTTACAACGGCGAGGGGAACCACCTTCGGCAGGAATCCGTATATCTTTGTATCATAATGGAAGGCATACCAGGCGTACCAGTAACAGACTACACTTGGGATAAGCGTCCCTTCTTCATCGGTGACCCAGGTAGCGTTCGTCTCATGGTTGTACTGAATTCGTATTTTCATTCCATTGAAGAAATCCTCGGTACTTGCCGTCAACCTTGAAAAAGGATAGGCTTTGAATTTGCCATCTACCTCGATACCAATGACTTTGCTTTTGAATGGCAGTTTATTTTTAGTAATGCTGACAGGATAAGGTAATTCGACTGTCTCTTCGTATTTGGCGTAAGCCGCCTTAGAATAGTCGATGCCTTGCCCGTTGTTGATAGAGAGTACTTTGGTGTCGGCAAATTTTGCTTTCCAATTGCCCCAATTCGTATAGACGACGGGTATCTGCTTCAGCTTTTTCGCAGCCTTCTCGCCTGTGACAGCGTGGCCATCCAATTGTGTCCATAGTGAGCGGGTTTCCTTGTCGTATAGTAGTGTATTGTTGTTATAAACCAGGGCGGAGATACCAAAGTCAGCACCTGCATACGCCTGTCCACTCGCCGTCAGGGGCGCATAAGTGACCATTACTTTCTCCCTGCCAAATTGAGTCTCTACCACCTCATGCCAAGAGATGATTCTGATTGGGAATGCCTTTGCTTCTCCCTTATACCATACCCCTAATACCATTTCATCATCGGAGAGCCATTTTTGTGCTGAGGATATCGTCTCATATACAGGCTGGTTTAGCATCGGAATACCAAGTCGATTATCCCCCCCGGGATATATTTCGCTAACGGGAATTTCTAAATTGGTTAATTCAAAATCATTAGCGGCGTAATAAGCAGGGTCGTAGTCAACGAATTGTGCCTGTGAAAAATTGATGCTCAAAAAAAGTGCCAGCAATGACCAGATAAGTTTCTTTAAATTCGTGTTCATAATGTGAAATAATTTTAAAAAGTTTATAGTGTTACTCTAGCATAAGCATAAAGCGTGCCAATTTTTTTTCAGGCATTCCTTTGGTGGGAATAAATTGATTGTTATTAACTACTTATTACCTTATGGCTTAAATCGAAAAATGGGGAATGGCGAATGGATGGTGAGCAAGAAGAAATTGAATGTCGAATATCGATTAACAAACGCCGATTAACGAAGTTTTAAACAGAAAGAAGTTTGATTTACAAAAATGATTTGGTAAATCTGAAATCTTAAATCGGTGTTCGGTATTGAGTACTGACGAGGCTACGCCTGTACTGATGAGGTTATACCTATCAGCACAAGGCAGTATCTTCGATTCGATATTCTTCATGCTGCTTGTTCTTAAATCGAAAAAGGCATTTTTAGAAAAAAATGATGTACTACTCGCAGTAGTTACTCAAAAAGATATTTGGTATAGTCAGGTTTGACGGTTTACTCAGAGGTAAGAAATTGGATTTTTTTAGCGTATACTTCATAAGGTTAAGATGCGAACAATTTTGAGTAGCGAATTTTGTGCCTGAACGAAGAGCCCCACAGCCTGATAGCCTTAGCTATCAAGGCGAGGACGCGATGAAGTGCAGGTGCAAAAGTCGCAGTCAAAAAGTTTAAATTTTAGCCTTATGAAGTATAAAATCAAGCGGCTTCCTGTTGGAAAAAGGTAACGACCTCACTCCATGCTTCTCTCAATTCTTCAGCAATCTCTTCGGGTGGATTGCCACTCAATCCATAGGCAATCATTTTTTCTGCCTGACGAAAATGATTGTTATTAGGGAATGGAAGATTTAAGAGGAGGTTGGCAGCACTTCTGAACAAAACTGACCGTGTTGGTTCTTGATTATAATCATTAACTAACAAGATGGCAGCAGCCTTTTCATATTCAAAAGCTTCCAAATACGTTGATTGAGCTTCTTCAAAGTCATGCTCTTTCTTCGCATAAAATGCCCTATCAGCCAAAGACATTGCTTTTTGATGCAATTCATTAATGGCAACACTCAAATCTTGTTCGTCCTGATTATTCAACATCTTTTTTTAATTTTAATCAATGGTTGACTAAATTCAACAATTACGACATAGGCAGGTAAATCCAGAGTGTCGCTTTTCTTTGTCTGCTTTATTTTTTCTTTAAGCCTGCTATTTATCCGCGCCAAATTGCCTTTCAATATTCCTGACACCTCTAATCTTGCACAATTTTGCATCCCTAAATCTCCCACATCCCCAAGCCAGTAATCGAACCCTGTCCTCTTTTGTGATTGTCGCGTCACTTTAAGACCTGTTAATTTTTCTACCACAAGCATCGCCAAACAGTACGCCCCACTCTCTACTGTATATGCCATATCCTCACGAGAGTTCTTCATTCGAGGAGATACAGCTTTCCATTTTAGCTTAAATTGGCAGCTAAAATCTCCCTCCACCTTCATTGTCACCCCTTTAAAGTGATCATTGGCCTCCAGACACACAGCCGCAGCCTCCGAAAAATCAGCACATTTTATTGCTGACAGTAAGCTTGATTTTTCAAGACTGTAAATATCCAAAAGCTCAACTTCCATTCTGTTTTTTATTTAATCCCAAATATGCTGGACCAAAATCCGTTGTTTTTTTTAGTTCCGGCAATTTGAATATCTCCCAGTGTAGCAAATATAAACAAAATTATCAAACATTGCAATATTAAGGGGGTATCTTATTTCACACCAACCTGAATGGTGCTGAAGCCGTTACCGCCCTTTTCTACCCGGATTTGGGTATTCATTCTTTCTTTAAGGGAGGCGACATGAGAGATAATGCCGATGCTTTTGCCGGATGATTTCAGGTTTTCGAGTGTAGAGATGGCGAGGTCGAGGGTATTGTCATCTAAAGAGCCAAATCCCTCGTCGATAAAGAGGGATTCTATGCGGGTGTTTTGTCCGGCGAGGTCGGATAGTCCAAGTGCAAGCGCGAGACTTACCAAAAAGCTTTCTCCTCCGGAAAGCGTATTCATCGAGCGCTGATTATCGGCATGGTAAGTATCAACGATGGCAAGGGAAAGATTTTCGGCTTCGGGTTTGAGGATGTAATATCGTTCCTGAAGAGACATGAGGTGCCGATTGGCGAGATTCACCAATTGTTGAAGTGTCAGCCCCTGGGCAAAAATCCGGAATTTCTTTCCATCCGCCTGACCAATGATTTCATTGAGTCGGCTCCAGCGGGCACAGGCTTTCTTCTGTTTTCCAATGTCCGTCACCAGCTTTTTGGCTCTTTTACGGCGCTCGCTGGATTCTTTGAGTCGCTCTTTGAGCCCGCCAATGTATTCCCGCAGCGCGGATAGCTGCTTTTCCTCCTGTAGCAAGTCTTGTTTTATCGCTTCAAGGGGGCGATCGTCGGTTCGTTTTTGGGTTGCTTCGTCAATTTGGAGCTGAGTATCCTGTAGTGTTTTGCTGAGTAGTGTCTCCTCCTCCCGGAGGGCTTCTTTTAGCCTTGAAATGCGCTGGTATTCTTCTTCCGTCAAAGCGAGGCTGAGGACTTCTTCAACGGATTTAAAATGAAATTTCTGCAGGCGCGATTCGATTTCCGAATGGGTTCTTTCCAGTGTTTTTTGTGCTTTTGCAAGCAATTTCTTTTTGTCTGTAAGCCGAGCTTGTTCGGCTTTTATTTGCTCCGACAGCCGGGTAATTTCTTGCTCTGAACGATTGATGATGACTTTTAACCGGTCGATTTCGTCCTGTTTAGATTCCCGCTGTTTTGCCGGATCATCCGTTCCGAAAAGATTTGTGCGCTCTTTTGTTAATTTATCGAATTCCTTTTGTTCTTTGCTAAGGATGGTTCGCAATTTTTTTTCTTTTTGGAGGGCTTTAGTCCGGGTTTCAAGCATTGATTTCAATTGGTCAGACAAACGCATAAGCTCGTTATCCAACCGGTCTTTTTCCGTTTGCTGATTGGTGTAATCAACATGGTATTGCTCCAGCATCTGAAACATCTCCCGGGCAGTCTCTAGGTCAAAGGAATAATTGTAGCGCTTTAGTGTTTTGTTGATGACCTTGGTTTGGGCAAGGTATTCCTTTTCCAGTTTTTTATATTTTTGTTCGTATTGCTTTCTGTTTTTAACGATGCCCTCCAGTTCTACTTTTGCAAGACTGAGTTGCTGTTCCAAATCCCGGATTTGTTGAGATTGGGTTACCAGTCTTTTGGTTAATTCCTCGGCAGTAGATTTAATGGTGCGCTTTAGTAAGAGCGTTTGCTCCCTTTCTTTGATTTTTGCCTCGAGTATATCGGGCGTCGTTTCGGAAAGGTTTTGTACTTCTTTTTGGATACCCAAACGCGCAATTTTTGTCTCAACCTCAATCATTTTCGCCGCTTCCTTCCTGCTTTTCGTCAATGATTCGATAGAATTATAGACTTCGAGGTGCTGATTAAGGCACTTTTTGTATTCCTTTTCGATGAGTTGGTATTGAGTTTCTACCTGTTCCAATTCAGTACGCGCCTCATCAACGAAGGGTTTTATCTCCTGCTTTCGGAAGGGGTGTTCGGTCGAGAAGCACAAAGGACATTGTGCTCCTTCTTTGAGGTTGGCTCTGTCTTTTTCGTAATTGGCAATGGACTGCTGCTGCTCGAAAATCGCACGCTTAAAATCGCGCTTACGTGCTAATTCAGCCCTCATTTCGTCGAGTGACATTAGGTCTTTTGTCAGGGCTGCCTCCTTGGCGAGCAAGTGGTGAAATTCGTCTTCCCGCTCATTAAAATCACGAATGGCATCGCGGTATTGGACGGCGAGGCTGTGCAACTCACGTAGGTGGATAATCTCCTCCTGTAGTTGGTCTATCCCGGACTGAATACTTTCTTTAATTTGCTCCGCCTCCGTGAGAAAGGACGTCCCAATCTTTTGTTCAAATTGTTTTTTCCCTTTTTCGAATTGCTTCCGCTTTTGTTCCAATTCCCTCTCAAACCTTTTTATCGCCTTTTGGCTTTCCTCGATAGCCGCCTGTGCATCTTCCAACTCTTGCTGCTGTTCTTTTCGCTCTTTGAACAAGCGTCGCAAATCTATTTTCAGTCTTTCCAGTAAAGGGTTGTCTTCTTTGAGGTGAGCGTAAGCTTTATGTTCTTTAAGCCAACGCGTGATTTTCTTTTGTTTTTCTTTTAAATCCTCCTGTTGTTTTCGATTCTTTTCGATTAGAACGCCCACGCTATGGAGTTCCTCCTGTAATGGTTGTAAATCCTCCATTTTGCGCTCCAAGGCATCCTTCAATTTGTCGATTTTTTTATCCAAATCTTCGACTTTCGTCCAAAGGGGCTTTGCCTGCTGGAATTCCGATTGTAATGCGACCAGGGATTCTTTATCGGTATGGTATTTTTTCTCCGTTTCCGACAATTCTTCTCGAAGTAGGGGGATCTGTTTTTGATGTATGCGCAATTCTTCGTTCAATTGTTCGATTTGGTGCGTGGTCTGCTTTTGGGTTTCTATCAAGGGCAGGAAGGGCTGCGTTTTGGCGTAAGCCTCTAATTTGGTCAAATCCTCGCCGGCATCCTCCTTTTTTTTGAGCAAAATCTGTTGTTGCTCTTTCAATCGAAGCAGGGTTTCTCCTCCCTTTTCCAGGGTCGAAACGACTTCGAACTGTATTCGCCTGTCCTTGATGGTCTGCTCCAATTCCCGAATTTCAGTTTGTCTGGATTTTTGTTCTTCCCTGAGTGCCTGCTCGGCTTCATCATCCATGATTTCGAGGGCGGCGAGCTGTTGTTGTAATTGCGTCAACTTCTCCATCTCCAGTTTATTCCGGTTGAAAGCGGCGATGGATATCTGGGTGTAAATTTCCGTTCCGGTAATGCGTTCGAGCAGTTCGGAGCGTTCCTTTTCATTGGATTTTAGAAAGGCTGCAAAATCTCCCTGTGAGAGTAGTACCGATCGACAAAACCGGTTATAGTCCAGCCCTGTTGCCTTTTCGACCTCTTCATCAACATCCCGTTTTTTCTCGGCGAGGTATTCCCACTTCTCTTTTTCTTCGTCCCATTTGGCGATGCGTCGCTTGGAGGGTTGCAACTTCCCATCGGGCTTAGAGCGTGCGCGCACCAGCTTCCAATCCGCCATAAAAAGCCCTCGCTTACTCCTGAAAACAACTTCGGCAGAGCACTCTCCTTCCCCATAGGTCATCACCTCCTCCTCGTTTTTATTGCGATGAACGCGGCCGTATAATCCCAGCGTCAAGGCATCCAAAATAGTCGTTTTCCCAGCACCTGTATCACCTGTAATGGCAAAGAGACCGGCATCCGCCAACGGTGGTTGCTCAAAGTCAATGGTCTGATGCCCTTTGATGGAATTCAGGTTCTTGAATGTAATCGAGAGGATTTTCACTATTTCTTTTGTTTGCTTTCCGCAAATTTAGCTTTTGTTTTTGAGTAACTACTCAGATGCCCACTACTTTTGTCCTAAAATGTTCTTTTTCCCTCTGTTTTTGAAAAAAAATTGTAAATACTCAGCAATTCTCAATTTGACCCAAAGCCAAAATTTTGTAACTGTAGATTACCATCCTATATATCTTTTTGAATGGAATAATGAAATAGATGTCAGGGCTACGCCCCTTTCACTTT
>JALVDO010000767.1 GCA_027008975.1 Saprospiraceae bacterium
TCGATACTCATATTACAAATAGTCATTCGCGCTTCCATAGATAAAGAGCGAATAACTTCTCCGGCATATTCAATAAAGTAACCTGTGCCACCTGAAGCCGATAGCTGCGAAATAATGTAAAGGATGACATCCTTTGCAAGTACATTTGGGCGAAGTTTTCCATCAATGGTAATTCGCATCGTCTTGGGGCGTTTGAGTATCAGACATTGCGTCGCCAAGACCTGCTCTACCTGACTGGTTCCTATCCCAAAAGCAATACTGCCAAATGCACCGTGGGTCGAGGTGTGGCTGTCACCACATACGATGGTCATGCCCGGCTGTGTAAATCCCCATTCAGGGCCGATGACGTGAACGACACCTTGCTTTTCGTGCCCCAGACCGTATAATTCGACACCAAATTCCTCACAATTGCGGTATAACATCTCTACTTGCTGTCGAGAGAGTGGCTCCTGAATTGGCTGGTCTTGATGTTTGGTCGGAATGTTGTGATCAGCTGTTGCGGTGGTTTGTCCGGGACGAAATACAGGTATCCCGCGCTTGCGCAAGCCATCAAAAGCCTGTGGGCTGGTCACTTCATGAATGTAGTGGCGATCAATATAGATAATGTCCTGCCCTCCCTCGATGGAGTCAACAGTATGTGCATCCCATAGTTTATCAAAAAGTGTTTTTGCCATGTATTTATTTTGCTTATGCTTTTGATTTTAAAAAATTCTTTCACCTTTCGCTTCACTTCGGCTTCGGCTTAGCAATCTTCCTCATGCTCCGGAGCCTGGCTTTGCCAACGGCAGACAGGCTTACCAATCCGAGCTAGCTGGTCTTGACAAGCATTCTTCCAGCAACTGCCTTAGCGCTTCATCATTCACTTCCTTCATTCTGTCTGCCCATTCCAAGAAGTGGGTATAGGCAATATCGAGTTCTTTCTTCATCAAATCAAAGCCAATTTCTTTGGCTCGAAATGCGAGGGCTGCCCGACCGGAGCGAGCCGTCAATATGATGGATGATTTATTCACACCTACTTCTACCGGGTCAATAATCTCGTAGGTAGAACGCTCCTTGATGACACCATCCTGATGAATTCCGGATGAGTGTGCAAAAGCATTATCGCCAACGATGGCTTTATTTGCCTGCACAACCATTCCCATTTGATCGGAAACAAAACGACTAATGTCGTGAAATTGAGTGGTGTCAATCCCTGTTTCAAACCTATCTCCATAGCGGTGCTTTAAAATCATCACGACCTCTTCCATTGCGGTATTTCCAGCTCGCTCGCCGATTCCATTGATCGTGGACTCAACCTGTAATGCCCCGGCGACTACTCCTGCTACTGAATTAGCGGTTGCCAAGCCAAGATCATTATGACAATGGGTAGATATTTGTACCTTGTCGATACCTTTTACATTATCCACGAGGTACTTAATCTTCGCACCGTATTCATGCGGAAGACAATAACCTGTCGTATCGGGAATATTTACAACCGTCGCTCCGACTTTGATTACTTCCTCCAAGACCCTTGCAAGAAACTCGTTATCGGTACGCCCGGCATCTTCAGCATAAAACTCTACATCCTCCACAAAAGATTTGGCGTATTTGACCGCAGCGACAGCTCGCTCTATTACATTATCTCTCGTAGTACGCAACTTATGGATAATGTGGGAATCAGATGTGCCAATCCCGGTGTGTATCCGAGGTTTTCGAGCGTACTTCAAAGCATCGGCTGCCACTTCAATATCTTTCATCACCGCGCGGCTCAATCCACAAACGGTTGCATTTTTGACGACTTTAGCAATTTTCATCACTGAATCAAAATCACCGGGGCTCGAAATGGGAAACCCGGCTTCGATAACATCAACACCGAGCAAATCCAGTCGCTTGGCAATGATTATTTTTTGTTTTTGTTCCAATTTACATCCGGGGACCTGCTCGCCGTCGCGCAGTGTTGTATCAAATATGTGAATTCGAGTTTTTTCCATTATTCCGATTTTTATTACTATTTATTAGCTCTACAAAGCTGAAATACGAAGATATGTGTAAATTTGAGTTTTGAAGCGTGTTCAATAGAACCCATTTTTTTGAAATTACAATTTCCAAACAGGTGAAAAACAAGATAACTAATTGATAATCGGAACTTTAATATTCGAATAATTACAATGGCTAAGCCACAAAAAGATTTTTTGGTACAGTTGATAAATGCTCTTAGCAAAAATGAAAAGAGAAATTTTCGCCTTTTTGTGAATAGAAATAATCCCAAAGGCGACAAATTGTTCATGTCTTTATTTGAGGTACTTAGCAAAATTGGGCATTATGATGAACAAATCATTCTACAAAGAATTCCCAATATCAAAAAAACACAACTTTCCAATCTAAAAGCCAATCTTTACCGGCAGATACTCAGCAGCCTCCGATTGTACGAGAAAAAAAACATGGTCGACATCTCCATCCGGGAACAATTGGATTACGCTATCATCCTTCATGCCAAGGGTTTTTATCAAGCGAGCCTTGACATATTGCATAAGGCCAAAAAGCAAGCGGCAGATATTCAACATTTTCCGCTGCTTTTATCCATCCTTAACTTTGAACGGAGAATCGAAAGCTTTTATGTAACGGGGAATACTTTTGGCAAGATGGAGAGACTGGAACAGGAAAGCCAGGAAATTGTCAGCAAAATAAGCCACAATAACAGGCTCGCCAATCTTTCCCTTTCAATGTATGCCCACCACCTAAAATACGGGTTTGCACGCGACGCTAAAGACCGAGCATTTATCAAGGATTACTTCCAAAATGAACTCAAGGGGCTGGATATTGAAAAGATGGATTTTTATGAAAAAATGTATCTTTACCAATCCTATATTTGGTATTATCACATGACTGTCGACTTCCAAAACTATTATAAATATTCCCACCGGTTGTTAGAATTGTTCAATAATCATCCCGATATCAAAGCAAGGGAATCCTCACTCTACTTAAAGGCGCTTAACAATCTGCTCAATAGCGTATTCCTTCTGGAACGCGCAGATAAATTCGAACCGCTTTACCGGGAATTACTAGAGTTCACCGATCAGCAAGCTGCCCCGCTCCGGCAACACACGATTTCACAATGGCACTTTTACCGGCACATTCACAGCCTCAATCGATGTTTTCTACTCGGTACTTATTCTGAATTGGCGGGGTCTTTTTCCGAACTGGAAACATTACTGCAACACAACCCTATGCAGTGGGACGATAACCGACAGATGTTGCTAAATTATAAAATTGCCTGTGTGCATTTTGGCAATAACGACTGGAACAAAAGCATTCACTTTCTAAACCAAATCAATTGGCAAACACCATCCAACTTCAGGGAAGATTTGCAGTGTTTTGCACGAATACTTAGTCTGATTGCACATTTTGAGCTCGGTAACTTACAATTATTGAAACACCAAATAAAATCGACCTATCGTTTTATCGCTAAAATGGACGAGCTGCAACAGGTACAAATCGAAATATTTCAATTTCTCAAAAAAATTCCCCGGATGAAGGAGATGGATTTACAGCCGGCATTTGTTTCTTTGCACAAAAAATTGGTCGAACTGGAAAAAAATCCTTTTGAACGAAGACCATTTTTATACCTCGATATTATTTCCTGGCTGGAAAGTAAAATTAAAGGATTGCCGATTGAGGTGGTTATTAGGGAGAAGAAGGAGGGGGTTCCTTGGAAGGGGAAAGGCTAAATTTAAAAGGCTAAAGGTAAAAGTGAAATTGGTTTTGAAAATGGAATCCTACTTTTAAATTTATCATTTTTCCTTTTTCATTTTAAATTTATAAGGCTAATGGCTAAATCGAAGATGCTGACAACGTAGTTCGTCAGTAGGCTAGAGGGGAAGGGCTAAATCGAAGATGCTGACAACGTAGTTCGTCAGTAGGCTAAAGGGGAAAGTGTTCGGTGTTCCTTGTTCCTTGTTTGGTGTTCGAGATTTAACATAGGAAAACAATAAAAAAAAATAAATATATACAATGGATAATCAACAACTAAAAAAAATTGCAAATACCATCCGGGGGCTATCAATGGATGGCGTACAGACAGCTAACTCAGGGCACCCGGGATTGCCTATGGGGATGGCAGACGTCGCTACCGTCCTATGGTCAAAACATCTGAAATTCAATCCATCGAATCCGAAATGGGAAAACAGAGATAGATTTGTACTTTCAGGAGGACATGGCAGTATGCTGATATACAGCCTTTTACACTTATACGGATACGACCTTCCTTTAAGTGAATTAAAAAACTTTAGACAATGGGAAAGTAAAACACCGGGACACCCCGAATACGGCGAAACCGTCGGTGTAGAAACGACAACAGGCCCACTAGGACAGGGATTTGCCAATGCTGTTGGGATGGCGCTCGCAGAATCCTCCCTTGCCGCTCGCTTCAATCGCGCTGAAAAGATTGTCGATCACTTCACCTATGTAATGGTTGGAGACGGTGACCTCGAGGAAGGGATTGCACACGAGGCGGCATCTTTTGCAGGGCATAATCAACTGGGAAAACTCATCGTTCTATACGATGATAATAACATTACCATCGACGGCTCTACCAAATTATCCTTTACCGAAGATGTGCTAAAAAGACATGAGGCTTACGGCTGGCACGTACAACACATTGACGGTCACGATTACGATGCCATCGACGAAGCAATACGCCAGGCTCAAGCTACTACCGACCGCCCTTCCATCATCGCATGCAAAACCATTATTGGCTACGGCAGCCCGAATAGAGCCGGAACATCCAAAGCGCATGGTGAGCCATTGGGCGTGGAAGAGGTCAAATTGTCAAAAGAAGCATTAGGACTACCGGCAGACCAGTCGTTTTATGTTGCTCCCGAAGTCTATGAACTTACAAAATCGGCAGGACAAAACGGTGCTAACAAGGAAAAAACATGGGAAGAATCCTTTCAAAAATACGAATCGGCCAACCCCAAGGTTGCTGCTACGTACAAGGACTGCATGAATGGAGTTATACAGAAGAAAGCCTTTGACATCCCTTATTTCGAAGCAGGTAGTAAATTAGCCACGAGAGCAGCATCGGGAAAGATACTCGATTATCTCGCCCCCATCGTTCCGAATTTTATCGGTGGCTCTGCGGATTTGACACCATCAAATAAAACCTTTCCGAAAACAGAAGAAAGCTTTGGCCCGAGTAATCGCAGCGGTCGATACATTCATTATGGTGTAAGAGAGCACGGTATGGGGGGAATAATGAATGGATTGGCTTTGCATGGAGGCATACTTCCCTATGGTGCTACCTTCTTTGTCTTCACCGATTATATGCGCCCGGCTATGCGAATGGCTGCGCTCATGGGCATACCGGTCATATACGTCATGACACACGATAGTATCGGACTGGGTGAAGATGGTCCAACACACCAGCCCATTGCCCAACTGGCGTCCTTCCGCGCTATGCCCAATATGACAACCATCCGCCCTATGTGTGGCGATGAAACAGTCGAAGCCTGGAAAATTGCCCTCCAAAATAAAAAAGGACCAACCATGCTAGTTTTAACCCGGCAGGGATTACCCATTTACGATAGAAAATCCGAAGGAATGGCACCTGCTTCAATGGCCCAAAAAGGTGGCTATGTATTAATAGAGGACGAAGGAGCTGACCATATCATCATAGCGACCGGCTCTGAAGTCGAAATTGCGCTTGACGCAAAAAGGTTACTAAACGAAAAAGACAAAAAAGTAAGAGTAGTCTCTATGCCCTCAACCGATATTTTCGATAGCCAGCCGGAGGCGTACCGTGAAGAAGTTCTGCCAAGCGCCATCAGGAAAAGGGTCGCCATCGAAGCAGCTGCGCCGGAATCCTGGTATAAATACGTCGGTCTTGAAGGAAGCATTGTTGGGTTAAGTCGTTTTGGTGCCTCGGCTCCTTATCAGGTGTTGTATGAGAAGTTGGGGATTACTGCGGAAGCGGTTGTGAAGGGGTTTAATGGGTGAATGAGTTGTGAGACTGAGGGACTGGGAGACTCTTGGCGCTCTTTGCGACCTTTGCGTGAACCTTTGCGTGAAATGAGCGAATGAGTAATATAACAAATATAATATTTAAAGGATTTTTATAAATGAGTAAAATATTTTTATGTCTGATTACAAAACAATAGCACCATCTCTATTGTCGGCGGACTTTGTCAATTTGGAGCGGGATATAAAACGATTGGAGGAAGCGGGAGCAGACTGGCTGCACATAGATGTGATGGATGGGCATTTTGTTCCCAACCTGACCATTGGCCCGCCGGTACTGAAAGCCATCAAGACGGTCACTACCCTACCCTGTGATGTGCATCTGATGATTGAAAACCCCGGACGATGGGTAGATGCTTATTGCGATGCCGGAGCCGACTATCTGACTGTCCACGTAGAAGCGACACGGCATTTGCACCGAATCTTACAACACATCAGAGGGCGTGGAATAAAAGCAGGAGTCTCCTTAAATCCACATACGCCCTTATCATCCATTGAGGAGGTGCTATCGGATGTGGATTTGATACTAATCATGTCTGTCAATCCTGGATTTGGCGGGCAATCCTTCATCCCCAACACCATTAACAAGCTGAAGCGGTTGAAGAAAATGCTTTCCGAAAAAGGAATCAACGATGTGAAAATTGAAGTGGATGGTGGGGTTAAGTTGGAAAATATTGGAGAAATCGCAAAAGCCGGAGCAGATGTCTTTGTATCTGGGTCAGGGATATTGAAACAAGAAAATTGGAAGGAGGTGATTGCTGAGATGAAGAGATTGTAAGTTATTGACGGGTAAAAAATAAACAGATGAAACGTCCATGATTAAATAATTATTAAACTCACAAGGAAATGATTATTTAAGCGTTTGAGCTGTTCAGTTGTTAAGCTCAAGAGCTAAATAACTGAACAGCTTAACAACTTATTAAAATATAAACAGATGAAATTAAACGAGCCATATTTTAGAAATTTTTGGGGTAAGAAATTTACAACCTATGCCACAATTTTTTTTGTCCTTCTTCTTATCTGGGTAATTTATAGGCACTATAAACTAGGTGTACCATTTGGAGGAGAAGTCGAAAAGCAGAAAATAGAACAATCAAAATAACAATCATGGAGCGTTTGAATTTTTATAAATACGAAGGAGCCGGAAATGATTTTATTTTTTTTGATAATCGCTCTTTGTCCTTTCCAAAAGAAAATATCGAATTGATAAAGCTACTGTGCCACCGAAGGAAGGGGATTGGTGGAGACGGATTAATTTTACTCGAAAATGACAAGGACTTTGATTTCAGAATGGTCTTTTATAACCCAGATGGTAGTAGTGGAGCGATGTGTGGCAACGGAGGTCGCTGTATTGTTGCTTTCGCAAAACGAATTGGCGTGATTGAAAAACATTGTACCTTTCGCGCCGCTGATGGAACGCATACAGGAGAAGTCTTATCCAATGGAGAAGTCGCCCTATCTCTAAACGATGTAAAAAACATAAGCATTCATTCCGATTGTTACTCTATGGATACGGGTTGTCCGCACTATGTCACCTTTGTTGATGATTTGAATTATATTGACATTTCTCAAGAAGGAAGAAAGATTCGGTACGATAAAAGTATAGCCCCAAATGGTACAAATGTCAATTTTGTTAAAATTGGCAATAAAAACCTTA
>JALVDO010000768.1 GCA_027008975.1 Saprospiraceae bacterium
CATTGAAATTCGATTCCAAAAGACATTCATTTTTCGTCACTGAGTTTGTCCATAATTGATACACTTGAACTAATTGCGTTGCCCATGTCGGTATCTCCTCCGAGTCATCTCTCTTTATATTACTGTCTTCCTCATCAGCAGCAGGGAAGAGATCAGTAATAATACTTTGATCTGGAACAGAATACATGCTGGCATTTTTTGGAAAAAACTCTCGCATTTCTTTTTCCAACATTTTAATCGCTTCAATGCGTAATGGATTTTCATCTGTATATAGCAAACTATCACGCATATATCGTACAAGATCACGAACATGTGATCCTTCTTCCGAGTTAAGAATGTTAACAAAATTTTCCGCTGTTATTTCATCTATATGATTTGCAGAATTGCCAATGTCACCCAATAAAATTCGTTTTAGAATTTCAGCGGTGAGTGCACGATCAATGTATTTTTCTGAATCTTCCACAAGGGTAAGATCCGCCTTATTAGTGTCTATCATAGAATAATATGTTGTTGGAGAGAGTTTAGTAACAAGAACTTCATCAGCAATACTGTTGCTTACATTGCCCGAGAGAAAAGAAGGACCTCGTTCGGGAAAGGGAAATGCTTGTTTTGCGGCATTTGGAAACTGATTTGGTAAAATGCGAGATGCCAAATAATATGGAGAGCCATTACATACTCGTGCAACACAGCGTGTAGGCAAATTTGCCACTTGAATATGAAATTCTGGGGCGGACATATATGTTCCCATCTGAAAGTTATTTTTGGAATTAATGTGACTGGTGTTGTTCCACTTCTCATCAAGCAGTGTCCATGCATCAAGTACTACATCTCTGTTTATAAGAGGCCACAAAAAACGGGCATGAAGCGGAAAATGCACTTGTCCATTTTCATCACCTTTTCCTGCATTTATACATACTGATATATTTGGTCGATCGTCATTATCTGCTGACATAAAAAATACTTGAATAGGATTATTTGGTTGGCCGGTAATAAGAAGGTCTGTTGTTTCTCCTTCTCGTACTTCAAGAGTTCCTCTTCCGATATTCCCAACAATCGCTCGTTGCCATGTTCTTCCGAATTCATCATGTATTCGATATAGATTTCTCCAATCGACTCCGTCAGGGATTTCTTTTGTTAAATCAACTTCACACTGGGAAATAACTGATTCTGTTTCTTGTTCACTATTAGCAGCATGTACCGTAATTCCCGTTGTGAGAAAAATAATCGGGAGACAGTATCGAAATATTTTCTGTATCATGTTTCTTTAAACATCCGCTCATTCTATTGTTTTTTTCCAAAAAAATCAACAAAAATCATGTCTTTATCATGATAGAGACATGATTTCTTCAAGCTATTTTTTTGGAGTTATGCAAAAAGAAAATTAAAAGAGTTCAATGAGATAAAGATAAGTTTGTGCCTCATTTCAGAATAATCGAATTTCAATTCAATTATTTTAATCAAGACATTTTATAGTGCAATTTTCAGTATTTTAAAGAAAATCCTCTTCCTTAAAAGTTGCCTATATCCTTTTAAAAGAACAAATGTTTGACATTATCCCCCAAAAAGCGATATAGTTCCCCGGCTTTTTCTTTTTTAGCGCGTATGGCACACAAGAAAGCGGGAGGATCTACCAGAAACGGACGAGATTCAAATGCAAAACGATTGGGCGTAAAGCTTTTTGGCGGGCAGGTTGCTCGAGCAGGAAATATTATTGTTCGACAGCGCGGAGAAAAAATGATGCCGGGCGAAAACGTGCGACGCGGAAAGGATTTCACTCTCTTTGCTACTGCAGACGGGGTGGTTCATTTTTCCGAAGTGGCAAAAAAGAAATACAACGGAAGAACATACAAAAAGCGGGTTGTTTCCGTTCTCCCCGCCTAATG
>JALVDO010000769.1 GCA_027008975.1 Saprospiraceae bacterium
TTCTGCATTGTTGTAATTTTGCGCCAAAGGTACAACTTCTTTAATTAGGGGCTGTTTAGTTGGTAATGTAAATGATAGAAGAATGGAATTTTTAAAAGTATTCGGGATAATATTCGTCACCTTTGGAGTTGGATTTTTGTTGATTAATGTCCGGCAAATATTCATTGGGCAGGAGTTCAGAGGGACTTGTTCCTCCAATAACCCTATGCTGAAGAACGAGATAGGAGAGTGTACCGTCTGTGGTGCAAAGCCAGGTGATGCATGCAAAAGCCAAGATGCCGATAACGGGAATGAGCAACTTCCTTTGCCGGAGGTTAAGTTTTAAGTGTTAGTGAGGTGATTTCTTTTTGCCATGTTACAACAGACGTCTAATCTCCTAGGGGATTAGACAGCCTGTCGTGGTACTCTCTCGTGAATTCCATTACGATTTTGATTCGGGCATCATTTGGTACTTCGGTCAGTTCTTTTAGTTCCTGAGGGCGATTGTCTGCATAATGAAGAGATTTTTTATTGCCGGCAAACAGCGTCAAAAGCGCAATAATGCCTACAATGGCGATAATGGTTGCGGCTGCCGCCATTGGATTGAAAATCGGGTTTTTTCGGCGATTTTCTTCCAGTCGCCGGTTCAGTTCCCGCCACGCTGCCGGTGATGGGCGTTCCGAATATCTATGTTGATTTGCTCTAAACAATTCGTCAATTTTTTTATCTTTTTTCATTTCAAATACTAATTTCAAACTTATTATTCAAACACTAATGCCCGGGTAGTTAGCTGCAATCAACAACGTCCGAAGGCGTTTTTTTGCTAAAATAAGCTGTGATTTAGAAGTGTTAATGCTAATGCCGAGCAGTTCTGCAATCTCCCGGTGTTTGTATCCTTCGATAACGTATAAATTAAAAACGGTTCTATAACCGGATGGAAGAAAGTCAAGGAATTGAAGGACATCTCTTTCTGCCAGATCGTCTTCAATGGTCAGATGCGTTTCCGTTGCCAGTTCATTGCTCAACTCGGGGTACATATAAGATTTTTTTTGCTTGCGCAAATACATCAATGATTCATTGATGAAGATTCGGCGCATCCAGCCCTCGAAACTTCCAGTTCCACTATATTTATCGAGGTTTGTTAATATTTTGAAAAAACCATCGACGAGAACAGCTTCAGCTTCCTCTCGCTCTTTGATGTACCGCCGGCAGACCCCAAACATTTGTGGGGAATAGCGATCGTACAGCATTTGCTGTGCTCGTCTATCTTCCTTTTTACAGGCCTCTATAAGTTGCCTTTCGGTCATACTCTAACGGTTTGTCTCTACAATATAACTCTTAGATGTGCTATTTGATTGTTTTGGTGTGTCATCAAAATTATCACTATCATTCAATTGAGATAATAAAAAAAAATTGTTACTTGCGGTTTCTTTTAATTGAATGAATCAAATCTTAATTGATGGAACTAGTTAATGGGAAGTATCAATACGACGGAGGAATCAATCCTTTAGAAGTAGGTGCCCAATTCGGATATCCGCTCTACGTTTACGAATCATCTGTCATGAAGCGCCAATTGGAACGCTTGCGCAATGCTTTTGACGTCCCGAAATTGAAAATAAATTACGCCTGCAAGGCACTTTCAAATCCCGGCATATTAAAGTTGTTCAAGAAGTGGGGAACGGGGTTGGACACCGTTTCCATTAATGAAGTAAAATTGGGATTATTATCGGGCTTCGAACCGAAGGAAATCATTTACACGCCCAACTGTGTCGGTATTGCCGAAATGTCGGAAGCCATCAAACTGGGCATTCGCATCAATGTCGATAGCATTGCTTTATTAGAGGAGGTTGGACAGAAATTCCCCGGGGTTCCGCTTTGCCTTCGCATTAATCCACATATCATG
>JALVDO010000770.1 GCA_027008975.1 Saprospiraceae bacterium
CCACAAACTCTAACATCACAAAGCTATCCACTTCTATCACGTGCAACTTTGCTCCAAATTCTGTATCCTTACCATTCTTGCCTCTTTTCATCGGACGAACATATGGTTGAAAAACACTTAATATTCTATGTTCTATCCTTTGCTCCCCGCTTCTGTGCATGGTCCATTGCTGACGATACACTTCCTGAATCACCCAGAACATCTTCCATTCTTTATGCTCCCAGCGCATTCCAATCCCCAAGGACTCCAGCTTATCCAACATCTCCTCTATATATTTGATATTACGTCGCAAGTAGCTTAATTGGCGCATCCTTTCCTGCCTGCTGGCCTTCCTGCTCTTACTGCGTTTTTTCGAAAATTTTACATAGCTCGCTCTCGCTTTTCGCCTGTTCCAACACCAACTCATTCGTCTTATTGACTCCCTCCAATCCCAAACGCCTGCGCAGAGTTACAAATAAACTCGGCGTAAACACCTGTTCTTTCTGAAATGCCGGAAGTTCTGTAGAGTACTGCACATAAATATTTTTCTGGATATAGTATATCGTCTCTTCATCCGACCAGGTTCATAACATATTTCACCAACAACGCTCCAAGCAATACTCTCAAATCTATACTGCCCCGACCGTTATTTTTGCACATTCGCGTTTGAAGAACCGTTGCGAAATCATCCCACGGAACCAATTCTGCCATCTTCAACCACCAGTTCGCAAGACATAAATTCTGCTCAAAAGGTGCCTTAAACGATGACAACGTCCTCACACTTGCTGGTGGTGTATATCGAATCATAAGTGCAAACGTTCTCCCGCAATATGCGACTTCTTCTTGCACCTCGACTCCGTTAGCACTCCGCTCAGGATACACACTTCAAGCCATTTCAGACACTTTTTTCCGTCAGACCCCTTTATTTTCAGACCTCTCATGCGTAGGACGGCTTTTTAAGGAGGCCCTGATTAGCTAAGAACATATTTTGCAATTTTAAAAATCACTCTTTGATGCAGTGGGTTCTTCCCAATCTTCAAGAACAAACTGGCTATCAAGATAAAACAAGTGGTCCATTTTAAAGGTGAAATCATAAATGAGCATTCTCTAAACAATAGAGAAAGTAGAAACCTTTCATCGTTTTTATTATTAGCGCCCCTGTACAAATAATAAAGTTTTCGCTCATTTATTTGTCTATTTATTTTTGGAGATATGCCAAGATGTTTATTTACAAGTTTTATATGAGACAGCACCCCTTGAGGACTAAAAACCTTTGCCCCCAAAGAACTATTTTTTGACCTTATTCTATATTCACTATCAAATGAATCATAAAAATAAAATTTACAATACCTTGCAGACCTTAACACAAAATCTAAATCTTCAAACAACAAGCCATCATCAAATAATCCAACTTTCAGAAAAACACTTTTTCTGTAAAACAAAGAAAGCGGTTTACATAATGATTGATTTTTTTGAGACATTATATGCTCAAATATATACCCTGATGGAGTGCCAGGTCTCTTTTCAACTCCAATATTTTCTCCTTTCTCTGAAATAAAGTATGAAAGAGAATAACATATTTCAAAACTATGTGAAATTGACTCCATCAACAACACCCTTTTCTCCACAAAGTTAGGCAGGTATCTATCATCAGACCCAATAAAACAAAAATAATCTCCTGAAAAACTTTCAATTATTCTATTTAAAGACCTGCAAATTCCAAGATTTCTTTCTGCGAGTAAAACATTTATTTTTCTGCCACATTTCTTTTGAATCTCAGCCACAACCTCTAAAGATTTATCTGTAGAACAATCGTCATGTACTACTATTTCTAAATTATTGTAAGTTTGATTAATGACACTCCAAAGAGTTTCTCCAATAAAATTTTCATTGTTATAAG
>JALVDO010000771.1 GCA_027008975.1 Saprospiraceae bacterium
ACTAATTACCGATAAAGCTGCATTTCTCCATCTATGGGACATTGGGGATTATTACCTCAATATCAATTATACCGCCCGGCATTCATTCCAAATTCAGCGTAATATCACCGTCCACTACCACGACCATCAATACGAGGTTATTCCAGATACCATTCCCGAAGTAACAAGCATCTCTTATGACCTGAGCCGCCCTTTCAAAATATATGGGAAAGCATCCATCCTGAACCAAAAATTCACCTTCAATGCAACCATCGATAAGCCTGCGAACCGGATTCAGATCCGGACAAACATTCCGAACAAGCCGGTCGAATCCCACACTTTTGAACTAGCCCCACAAGTACCTTTATCCTCCCAAAACGCCCTCTCCCCTGAAATGACCCTCGCCCATAATGCTATCACCAGCTACCTTGCCATGAATGGGAAAGAAATACTACCCGAAGAACCCAAACTGACCGGGAATTTTTACGGCTACGCTTATGGAAAAACCATGGATGTACCCGAAGATTTGACGATAGCCCCTTCGCCCGCACGCGATCTCCTTCTGATAAAAAATGAATACTACACCGAGATTCCCATTGACATCAACCTCTACTACGATCCTAATACCCGGATGATGGTAGAATACCATATTGAGATTTTCTCCAAGTCACTCTCCTTCAACACCGTTGATATGTGGGCTTATTTGTGATAGCGATTCTCAATTTGGCTATTCTAGCCTAATTTGATACACATTAACGATGCAAAAGATTCTATTGCACACCTCCAGGTCATCCATACCCATACGGGCGGGCTGGACTGGCTGGGCGGGCTGACAAACTTATTGATAGGGATTCACCTGAAAAGCAAAAAAATTATACCTTTACATCAAATATTATGGGGTATGAGTTCGTCCGGTAAAAATATTCCACCATGATATACAAAAGTCCATTACACCTCATTCCGGAGGTTTCCTATTAACTACAACTTTTCAATTTCAGCTCGTGTCAAATTGGTATATTTCATTATCTTTTCAATGGATTCTCCTTCCTTTTTCATTATTCTAGCAATTTCAATTTTTTCTTCAATCTTGCCTTCAATAATTCCCTCTTGCTTCGATGTATCAACAACGTTTTTTATGTCCCGATAATATTTCAAACTCTCCTCGTAGGCCTCTCTTTCTTCTTTCGAGAATTTTGCAATTTCTGCCGACTCAAATAGTTTTTCAAATACCTTATCTTGCAATTTTTGTGGTCGGTTTTGGAGATCCGCCAGATGTCGAAATACATAAAGCCATTTGTCGAAATGCGTTTCCAATTCCGCTTCCTGTTTCTTAAATTTTGGTAATTCGATGTAGATGAATTTTAATTTATCATAAAATACTTCGTTTCGTTGATTTTTCAACTCCACAAAGTGTATTATTTCGTCACTTTCTTTATCCTCATCAAAAATGAAATCTAAAATACCTACCGTATAAACCGGTTCTAATTGATAATCCCAGTCTCCTTTTTGAGCTTGTTCCTGTATCGGAAAGGATGAATAATAAATACTCCGGTCTTTGAAATAATTTTGTTTTGCTTTTTGAATTTCAACGATAAATCGTTCTCCTGATTCTCCAATACAATACAAGTCAAATATTGCTTTTCTATCTAAGTCGTTTGACCCGAGGTGTTCATTCCTTGAATAATTTAGGTCTTTAATTTTGTGCCGCTCAGGAAGGATTTGGTTTAAGAAATCAATCAACAATTCTTTATTGGGTTCTGTCCCAAAAAGCTTTTTAAACCCAAAATCGGTCAAAGGATTTATATATCTGGTCACTGAATTACTCATTGTTTGTTATTTATTTTTCTTCCGGTTAATTTCTCATACAAAGCTCTCCCACAAAAATAACT
>JALVDO010000772.1 GCA_027008975.1 Saprospiraceae bacterium
CGAAAATAGACATACGACAATTAAGTCTGGAAGAATTGCAGGTTTATTTCCAGGAAAGCGGGCTACAAAAATTCCGGGCAAAACAGGTATATGAATGGCTGTGGAAGAAGCACGCCCATGATTTTGTATCCATGACCAATCTGTCTAAGCAATTGAGAAGCGATTTGGAGGAGCGCTTTGAAATCTTACCCATTACATTAGATACAGCACAACACAGTTCGGATGGCACCATTAAATTCCGCTTTCGATTACACGACGAAGCGATGATTGAATCCGTCCTCATTCCAGTAGAAAAAGACAACCGCTATACCGTCTGCGTCTCCTGTCAAGTAGGCTGTAGTTTGAGTTGTAACTTTTGTGCTACGGGACAAATGAAGCGCGTACGCAATCTGACTGCCGCTGAAATTTACGACCAGGTTGTCTTCGTCAACAATCAATGTATGGAAACATTCGGACATCCATTGACCAATATCGTTTACATGGGCATGGGAGAGCCGCTTTTGACTTATCAGCAGGTCAAAAGGAGTATTGAGATAATATCCTCAGAGGACGGGTTGGGGATGTCACCCCGTAGAATTACCATTAGCACCGCCGGTATTGCCAAAATGATTAAAAAGCTGGCAGATGACAACCTACGCGTCAATCTCGCCCTATCGCTCCACGCTGCCGATGACGAAAAGCGCAATTCCATCATGGCTATTAACGAACAAAACAACCTCGCTAAACTTATCGACGTACTCAAATATTTCTATCAAAAAACCAAAAATAAAATCAGCTACGAATACATTGCCTTTCGGGATTTCAACGACGGTATAACCGATGCCAAAAATCTTTGGAAGCTATGTAAACACTTCCCCGTCAATATCAATGTCATCGAGTACAACCCGGTCGAAGGGCTCGATTTCACCAAAGCAGATGCCGACAAAATCGACCGCTTTGCACAATTCATCAGAGACAAGGGCGTAATGATCTCCGTCCGTAGAAGCCGGGGCAAAGATATTGATGCTGCTTGTGGGCAATTGGCCAATAAGGAATGATTTTTTTCACCTCAGGCAGCGCTTTCCCCTCTAAAGGGATTTTATACCCAAAGAATCAAGTTACTCTCTTTACAAAATGAATTGGATGGACTTCCTGTCTTCCCGTTTCTCTAACAGAACTAACTGGTAGGGACAGGGAGTCCTCCGTTCCTAAAATGGACAAAAGCTTATGAAATTTAAAACGCGACTTTCGACATTCACCCCAAAAGTACTACCATTTATTACCTTTCTTTTTCTGATTTTTAGCAGTAATACGGCATATTCCCAAATTGAGGCATGGATTGAGGGACCGGAGTTTATCTGCTCCGGAGAGTCTGTCGAATACCTCATCCAAACAAATGACAATACCGTTCAGGTAACAGAGACCGTCTGGAGCAACGAATTTGGTCAAACGGAGATAACCACCAATGGACAACTAATCACTTACAGCGAATGGATTGGCTATCCCGGAGGTGCGTATGTAATAGGGGCAGCGGTTAGCTTTTCGGATGGTTCACAACAATCGCTCTTTTACACCGTCATCATAGGGGAGGGAGAAGAAATCATCATTAACTCCAACGCCGAGGATTTTTGTCCTGCCACACTAGGGCGTAAGGTGTGCGTTGGTACTACTGTCACTTATTCCATTGACCCTTCTCAGGGAGAAAATTTTGAAGGACAATGGACGGTTACCGGTTCTGACAACTATGAGGTCAGCTATGGAAATGACTCACTCTACATACCCACGCTGACAGTCACCTGGGATACTCCCGGTGAGGGTATTGTGACATATGAAAATTGGTTTAGTGAATGTTACGCTACCGGGCAGGCGTTTATCCAGGTACTTGAAA
>JALVDO010000773.1 GCA_027008975.1 Saprospiraceae bacterium
GTCGTTTACATTGAATGGAACAATGGTGACCGTCACGGGGTTAAGTCCGGGAGAATTGGTGACAATCGAAGTACAGGCTATCTCAAATCAAGGGATGACTAGCGAGGTTGTCGAGTCATCCTGCAGCGCACTCCTTTGCCGTACGGCGGATATTCTTATTTCACCACCTCCTACCATTTGTTTCCCTGACAATTCGGGGCTCATAACGAATCTTGAAGTTTTAGTTGTTTCCGATATAGGAGGAGTAGGTTTGTGGAGTGGTCCGGGTATCGTCAATTCTACACAGGGGACGTTTGATGCCAATCTTGTAGGTCCTGGAGATTACACGGTCTTTTACACATTTGTTAGTGCCGCGTGTACCAATCTGGACTCTACCATTGTCCACGTTCGAGAGCAGGGCGTTGCAGCATTTGACTACCAGGATTCGATATGTGTATTGGACGACAACTTAATATATTTCACAGGTGTAGCCCCTGAAGGAGCACAGCTCAACTGGAATGTTGGGACGGGAACCATTTCAAGCGATACAACAGCCGAAGGGGCTTATGTCGCTCATTGGGATACGCCGGGTACCAATATTTTGGAGTTGGAAGTTGATAACGATGGGTGTGCCTCCAGTGTAGCCAGCGCTTTTATTCAGGTTGATATGCCTCTAGATTCTCCGCTAGTAGACTGTGACCCGACTTTTAGCTCTATTGAGTATTTTTGGCATCCAATAGAAAATGCAACTTTCTTTGTGACGAATGTTGTTAATGGCCCCCTTGGCCTGCAAACATCAGACACCAGTTATCTGCTACAAAATCTGGCACCCGGACAGCAAATTGGAATTGAGTTGGTAGTTTCTTCTGAGAACAAGTGCCCCGGTGATTTTATCTTACCAATATGTTATACCGTCTATTGCCCGGAGGTGGTTGACGTAGTTGTACCCATTGGTCCTTTTTGCTTTAATGAATTAGAGACTCCGGATACGATTCAGTTGGAGCAGACGCTACCCGACAGTATCGATTTCGCACAAGGAGTCTGGAGTGGAAATGGTATTATTGATAGCATTCAGGGGATACTTGTTGTCGATCAATCCATGGAGGGCATCAACGAGGTCTACATTCATTATGAGGACGAGGTTTGCGGCTTTACCGACACCTTGGTTTTTGAAGTAATTACCAATTTGACCGCCGATATGGCTTTGCAGGATTCAGTGTGTATCATTGATACCCTGAATGTGACTTTTTCAGGCACCGCACCACCTGACGCAGTTTATGATTGGGATTTTGACGGAGGCGTTCCTCTCAGTGGAACGGGAGCTGGTCCTTATCAGGTTTTATGGTCTGCACCGGGACAAAAAGACATATCGCTGAAGGTTACCTATGCAGGTTGCACTTCAGATTCTATTACCCAAACGATTACAGTCGTACCGGAATTATTTCCGCCCGGTATTAGCTGTGAGACAACACCCTCGGAAGTTCTTTTTTCGTGGAATACAATTGATGGAGCGGTAGATTACCCCGTAACGGTCTTACAGGGAGGAAGTGGTACAATGCTTTCGGATACCTCTATGCTTTTTGATGGCTTAATGCCGCTTGATACCGTTCAAATTCAAGTCGAAGCAATCAGTGCTACCGCTTGTAGCGATACCTTATCAACCCTATTGTGTGTCGCCGTCAATTGCCCTGATGTTTCAGTCGTGGCGACGCCCGTTGCTCCCGTTTGTTACGAAGAGGGGCTAACGCTCACCTTGGAAGCGATGGTTAGTGGAGCGGTGGGGAACGATGGGATTCTCTTTTGGGAAGGAAATGAAGTAAGTGATAGCGAAAATGGCATTCTCGACATACCACAAAATGCAGCAGGAACAACAATCTCCGCCTATGCC
>JALVDO010000774.1 GCA_027008975.1 Saprospiraceae bacterium
TTCGGTCTCATAGCCCAGGTTGTAGGAGATATTCATAGACTGCACCGTATATGCCAAATAGCCTAGGTAATAATAAGGTTCTTCGCTTTGAGCTAAGTCGACCATCGCCGTCGAAATATCATAAGCACCCGACATAGGTGCAGCAGCGGTGATGGTAAAGTCTTCTGCATAGTTTTGTTGGATAGATCGTTGGACAGCCATCGCAGCATGACCACCCTGCGAGTAGCCTGTAATGAACAATTGGTCATTTAAATGGAAGCCATTTTCCTCAACAAATTGGCGGGTTGCAAAAAGCATATCAACTGCTGCAGATGCCTCGGTTGCGGCATGAATATACGGATGAAACCCGCGCGCTTCGCCCAGCCCAAGGTAATCGGCAGCTCCAACAATATACCCCAAACCTCCCCATATAGTTGCTAGCGCTGCACCTCCGCGAATATTGGAGGGTACATCCTCCGGCCCGTCCACAGTCCCGTGTTGGTAACAAAGGAGTGGGTAATTCATGGGCTCATCTCGTATGGGAATGACAACCAGCCCGGATGCAGTGTCTAAAACACCGTGAACATCAGGAGTCGTATAGGTTATTTTATAGCGCTCGACGCCATTTTGCATAAATTGTCCATAAAAAAGTTGCATTTCAAACTTGGAAAGGTCGCCTATAAATTCCACGCTGATTAAGTCCTGACCTGAGATTATGCCCGGGAAAAATAAGGTGATTACAAGGAGAAAAAGGAGTATTTTTTTAGTCATTATGTCGATTTTGACCCGCAAGGTAGTATTTTTTTTGAAAATCTAAAATCTTGTAGCGTACATTTATCATACGAAAAGCCTATCTTTGCAGACCTGGAATTCCATAAATTATAAATTTTAAAATAAATATTTGAACATGAAGAAGTTTTTTTATTTCCTGCTGTTGGGTTCATTGGCTTTATCATTTAGCCAGTGTAAAACGGAAGGAGAGACTATTACCGGAACAAAACTTTCAGGACACTTCGTCAATGCAGAGAAAACCAAGGTGTTTTTGGACAAATTGAATATCAATGCACCAAGTGCGGTATTGGCAAGTGTTGAGACTGATGATGGGGGCAATTTTGAATTTATTTTTCCGGATGGAATTGAAGAAGGCGTTTATAATTTGCGAATCGGCACAGCCAAAATCACCCTTGCTTTTGACGGAACAGAAAAAGAGGTTAAATTAGATGGAGATGCCAAAACGGCTAGCCAGAAATATGATTTTTCGATTAAAGGAAGTAAGACTGCCACCATTTTGCGCAATTTGGTTCAGGGGCTTACTTCCCGTCAATTGCAATCAGGGGATATTTCTGCTTTTGTTGATACCGTTTCTAATCCGGTACTGGGTGCGTTTATTTCCTATTTGGCATTGGGAAATAATTTTATTGATGTTCAGAAAAAAGCATATAAACGCCTCAAAGCGGCGAAGCCTAACGCTCCCTATACAGCTCAATACGACAAATATATACGATATGTGGAAGCAAAACAGATGCAGAAAAATGCCGGGCCCATACAGGTCGGTATGCCTGCGCCGGACATTAAATTGCCTTCTCCGAGTGGAAAAGAGTACGCTCTTTCCGACCTGAAGGGCAAAGTCGTGCTACTGGATTTCTGGGCGAGTTGGTGCGGTCCCTGCCGTCGTGAAAATCCAAATGTCGTAAAGGTTTACAATAAGTACAAAGATAAAGGATTCACGGTCTTTAGTGTGTCATTGGACGGCGTGGATGCCCGCTCACGAGCCAGATACGGCAATATGAGCGATGATGAAATTCTAGCGTCTTCTCGCAAGAGATGGGAGGATGCAATCAAGCAGGACAACTTGAGTTGGCCCTATCATGTAAGCGACTTGAA
>JALVDO010000775.1 GCA_027008975.1 Saprospiraceae bacterium
ACCTCTTCCCACTCTCCTTCCAATACAAAATCGGTCGTACAAGTACTAAATATTAACAATGCTACAATGGATAGAAAAATATACTTCATTATAAATAAGAATTAGAATGCGAATTAGAATTAGAATGTGAACTTTACATAGTATAAAGTTGAGAACCGCAAAGCTACCCTCCTGCCGGGGATCAAACAACTAATCCGGTAATAATAATTGACAATTGGGTGACCTTTCTGCTAATTTCACTTCTTCATCCACGTGTTTTTAATCTCTTCGTAGTGTGGCAACTTTTTATAATGCCATTTTTGAAGAATTTTTCCATCTTTCATCAGAACAATGCCCGGATTGGAACGGACGATGGTCTTTAGCATGATATCGTCTGCGAAGTAGAACGGGAATTTGGCTCCGGTTGCTTTCTTGAACGAATCGATTTGTTCCCAACCTGCACCGACCAATGCCCTTACATTCATTCCCTCATCCATTGCGAGATGTACGACGGGAATCACCGTTTCCTTCCAGTGAGCGATGTAGTCTTCATCCCAATCATAAACCGTTACGACCTCCTGTCTTTTTGCTATTTTGTCTATCACAGGTCGCATCTGAATGGTATCGGCGACCAATGTAGAATCCATACGGTAAATAGTATCGTATTTCATCACCGTCTCCTGACGAGGTGTGCCGTGTAGGTGATAGCCTACAATCATAAAGTGGTAATTGGGGTCGTTTAGTATCTCCTCTGCAATATTTTCTCCCTCCGGATTTTCGGCTTCAAACTCACTCAACTTGGTTGGTTTTATTGCCGGTTCGGTTTTCACCTGTTCAAATGTGTATTTTTCCTTAGGAAACTCCTTGTATCGTTTGAGGTAATCAGCATAAGGTAACTCGATGGTCTTCCCCGTTTCCTTATCCGTCAGCTTGTACGCAATGACCTTGACATCGGACATTGCTTTTTCCTCTGCTTCTTTTTTGTCACGAATATTAACCCCCACTTTGAACGGTCTGAAGTCAACCGCAGGAATATCCCATACGAAACTACTAAAACACAACCACAACAAACCCGCTAAAGCGACGATGTTAATCCCGGTACGAATCGGTTTGGTAAATAATTGATGCATCTTTTTTGTGAAAAATAAAAACAACAGCCCGGGTATTAACAAAATGACATCTTTGGTGAAGGTTGTCAATGGTTTCAGTTTCATAAAGTCGCCAAAACAGCCACAATCCGTCACCTTCATGTTCGTTTCGACATAAGGTCCCCATTTTGAAAACTCAAAAAAGTTAACACCTTCCGGCACGTAGCCCGTTAGATAGGTGTAGCCCGTCATAATGGTGAACAGCACGATTAAAAACATAAACGCCCAAGCCGTCAATTTGCGCATGGAGCCGGTTATCAGGGTAATCCCCAGCATTACTTCCAGAATAATCATCCCGACGGAAAGTGCGACAGCATGCTGCCCAAACCAGGGGAAAATCGGTGCAATAAACGAAAACCAGATATGACTGAAGGTACTTTCAAACTCCGCAAAATAATCCATCATTTTATAGGAAGTCCCAAGCGGATCGACTGCCTTCACCAGACCGGAGCCGATAAAAAACACTCCGACGAAATTCTGTAGATAACTCATCAACCAGCTATCCAGCTTTTTCTTTCGTAAATAAATCACTACCGTCAATACCAAAGCGATAAGCGCTACGATGATGTTAAATTTTGTTAATGTCATTTTTATTTATTTTTGTAACTACTTAGGTATACACCCTTTTCGCCATAAAATGTCCTTTTCCCGCCTGTCTTTGTAAAAAAAATCTTACGTAGCGGTGCTATGCAGCGATTTTTTTTACTTCGCCAGCCAATAAAATGACTATTTTCT
>JALVDO010000776.1 GCA_027008975.1 Saprospiraceae bacterium
ACGGTCGCCTTGAAAGACGACCGGATTTTCCAATGTTCCTTCGATGCTGAGCTTTCCATGCTCCAGAAAGTAAAGAATACCATCGTTGAATATGCCGAATAGATCATTGCGTGCCACCCCTCCGTGTACGTAAATTTGCGTCCCTTCCATGATGCGTAGCAGACAACTGTCAATAAACACCTCTCCATAAATCACGTAGGGCAATTCACTATCCCAAATCCATTCTTCATCGCAGGTATAGACGGTTGGCACCCCCTTATGGAACCGGCTCGGCAGATAATTGGCATTCTGACCCCAGGCATCTACTACCACGGATTGCGTATTGCCGTTGGTCTCAAATATTATCTTATCCTCTACGACAAATGGGCTGACAGATAGCGGCTGGTTAGGGTCGATTGTCGTCTCCACAAAAACGTGGATACTGTCGTTGGGCCATATATCTATGTCCTCGATGGGATTGCCAGGAATACCATCGGCATTCATCCTGAAAAAGGTGGTGTTCCCCTTCTCCATGTATATTTTGCTGATGCGAATCGGCTGGTTGTGCTTGTTATATACCCTAAAACTTCGCGTAGCCGAACCCACCTCTGTAAAGACCGTATCAAAGTGCAGCGTATCGAGCGAAAAGGATAATTTTGCCTCCGGATCGGTAATAAACTTGTCGTTCTTATTGCAGGCTCCGAGGTAAAGGAGTCCGATAGCCGAGAGTAACAGGATGATATTTTTCATAATGATGTTGATGTACGACTTGATAATGTTGTATAGAGAACGTACATGACTCCTTATCCATTATCAGGCATGGCTGTTATTTATATTTATTCAAATACTTTTTAGTACATGACTTGCCACTTTTTATTAAAGCTGTTCTATTCTTTTACCGTCCGCAAAACAATAGAATAAATACGAGTCATTTGTATAGCTTAGGTTTGACGGATTACAAAAACAAAACTACGATTTTTTTTCTGTAATCATGGACATGGAAAGGCAGAAAGGTGATAACCTCCCTCTTTCCAGTCGTGAGGCAAGCTTCAACGCCCACAGAGGCGTGAAGGTGTCAACTTCCCCCCTTTTGTCAGGAAGAAGAATTCCTATCATATGCTTTCTTGTCTAAATTCGGAAGGCAGTGGGAAGCCTCAACAAAAATCGCGCTAATCCATAGGTTGAAAACCTGAACTTTAATGACATCGAACAGAAAGTCATCTCCTACATTAGGGGACTGACTATGAAACTACAAATAATCCCGATAATTAAAGTCACTCAGTGTTTGAGGTGTAAATTCGAGGCTTTCATATCGTTTTTCACCAACTATATTTTCTACCCATGACTTGACTTCTATTAATCGCCAATCTCTTATTTCGGAATCGAATTGATACAGCAAGTCGATACCTTCCATTACTCCTCCGTCAACTGTCAGTAATAATTTATCCTTGTCAAACTCCAATGCGCGTAGAGGAGAACTTCCGGAATAAAAGTAATTTTTTTGAAGGCTGTCTGGCAAAGTAATAATATAATCAATATCATACCGCTTGTAATACTTTGGCCATACATTATAATATATTTTCTCCCACACCACTCTACCTGTGCTATCCAACTGACACATTTGAAATCTTATCCTGTCCCCATCTTTTTTATCTGTTCGCCAAGCTCTGAAGGCAAAATCCTCAATACTATCACAATTAAAATCAATACCTCTATAAATTGATGTAATTTCCCACTCATTACTCATGCACAAACCGCGAGGAATCATTTTGATGTATTCAGGAGCATTTTCAAATACTTTAGGAGGGCATAGCGTGTCCCTAACCACGACTTGGCTTTTACAGGAGGTAAAAAGCAAGAGGGTGAATATTAGCGTGAAAAG
>JALVDO010000777.1 GCA_027008975.1 Saprospiraceae bacterium
ATCATCGAAAAAATGCCGTTTTGAAAAAGAAACCAAAATGGCTACCCAAGCTCAGGCAACACCGGGGCAAACCGCTCAATCGCTGGGCAAATGAATTGGATACCGCGGTGTTTAACGAGATTGACTGTCTGGATTGTGCTAATTGCTGTACTTCCATCCCCCCCATTGTGACAAATAACGATGCTGAACGCCTTGCTGCTCATCTTCGAATATCGAGTACTGATTTTTTTGACCAATACCTACAAAAGGATGAAGACGGGGATATTGTAATCAACCAAAGTCCTTGTCCCTTCTTGCAGGAGGACAATAAGTGCAGCGTATATGAATATCGTCCCAAAGCCTGTCGGCAATATCCTCACACAGGTACTAATGATTTCTCAAAATATCTCGAGCTTCATTTTCAAAATAGCGTTTATTGTCCGGCAGTCTTCCATCTTCTCGAACGCATGGACAAAGCCGGAGCATTTTAACGCACTAAACAAAAACGATGATAAAAGACCGGCAATACTACAAATTTTGCAGTTACGGGTTCCTGAAGAACCTCCGGTTTTTTGATGCTTTTTTATTACTTTTCCTTCTTGAGAAAGGGGTAACCTACACCCAAATCGGGCTATTATACGGTATTCGGGAAGTCATCGTTAATTTATTGGAGTTACCCTCCGGCATCGTAGCGGATACTTACGGTCGAAAAAATGCACTCGCGGGTTCCTTTTTGGCCTATATTTTTTCCTTTGTTCTTTTTTATGGATTTCATCACTTTTGGTGGTTTGTGTTGGCCTTTGTACTGTATGGTACAGGAGATGCCTTCCGGTCGGGAACTCACAAGGGAATGATAATGGACTACCTACGCCAAAATGGCTGGGAGGATAAAAAAATATGGTATTACGGGCATACGCGATCCTGGTCACAGATGGGTTCAGCTATTTCTTCTCTTGTAGCAGGAATAATTGTCTTTTACTCCGGGCAGTACGAACGCATATTCCTTTACTCCGTCTTTCCTTACTTCATCAACTTCGTACTCATACTTTCATACCCTGAAAGCATCAACTATGCCTCTAAGCAGAAAAAAAGACAGTCGCTCCAACAAACATTTCACGCATTCTTCTCGACTATTAGGCAAAAAAACGTCTTTAATATTGCCTTTTCCTCCGCTTTTTTCTCTGCCTATTTGAAGTCGATTAAAGACTACATCCAACTTATCATGGCGAATGTTGCCTTATTAATTCCCTTCCTAATGGGGCAAGCTCCTGAGAAGAAAAGTGGAGTTATTATCGGATTACTCTATTTTGGACTTTATTTGCTGACCTCCCGTGCATCCAAATTTGCTTCAGTCTTTGAAGGGCTCAGCAAGCGAAACCTTCCGACTTTAACGCTCTACGCCGGATTGGGAATGGGTGCATTGAGCGGTGTTTTTTATATCCGGGGGTGGTGGATTCCCGCACTACTGGCATTCATAGGTATTTACGTCCTCGAAAACATTCGCAAACCAATCCTAACCGGTTATATCTCGGATAATGTCCCCAATGAAGTTTTGACTTCAGTCATTTCTGCACAATCGTTATTGCGTACCATCATCACCGCTGTCATTGCCTTAGCCGTAGGAGTCATTGCTGATTATCAGGGTATGGGAATGGGGTTGCTATCTGTTAGCCTGTTATTAATTGTGGTCGTTTTGTTTTTTAATACAAAGTGAAGCTGTCATGCTAAGTATCTAATCTATCTTTTGTTACCCAGCCTAAAATTTTCATTAATCCCGCCACAATAAACCCACTAATTAATACCTTTGTTACTTAGATAAAGAACACGCGTCCTAGTATTAGAGACAACGTTATTTAACACAACAAAATTCGCATGGAAAATATAGCATTAGCAAAAAAAGACCTTTTTAAAAACGGCTTTCTCGATATAGAAGTGGATCCGACATTGGATTTGGTTGAGGAGATTGAAAAACTAAAAAAAGAAAAAAATGCCATTATTTTGGCGCATTATTATCAGGAGTCTGAAATTCAAGATATTGCCGATTATATCGGAGATAGTTTAGGACTTTCTCAACAGGCTGCTCAAACAGAAGCAGACGTCATTGTGTTTGCCGGCGTCCACTTTATGGCAGAGACAGCCAAAATGCTCTCACCGGACAAGAAAGTATTGCTGCCGGACTTGAAAGCAGGATGTTCTCTCGCAGACTCGTGCCCTCCCGCTATCTTTAGCAAATTCAAGGAGAAATACCCCGACCACGTTGTCGTCAGTTATATCAACTGTACTGCCGAAATGAAAACGCTAACAGACATCTGCTGCACGTCAACCAATGCCCTGCATGTCATCAATAGCATACCAAAAGACAAGGGAATTATCTTTGCACCTGACCGAAACCTCGGGCAATACCTCATCAAAAAAACAGGAAGAGACATGGTGTTGTGGAATGGGTCCTGTATGGTACACGAGATATTTTCTCACGAAAAAATTGCCAAGCTGAAAATCAAACACCCCGACGCTAAGTTCATCGCTCACCCCGAATGCGAGCCCAAGCTATTGGAAAAAGCCGATTACATCGGCTCCACATCGGGATTGCTGCGCTACACTAAAGAGAATGAGGCAACCGAATTCATTGTCGCCACCGAGCCGGGTATCATCCATCAGATGGAGAAGCAAACACCGGATAAATTATTCATCCCCGCACCGCCAAATAACCAGTGTGCCTGTAATGAATGTCCGCACATGCGTCTTAATACGCTCGAAAAGCTGTACCTCACTATGAAGTACGAGTTGCCGGAAATCACTCTACCGGAATGGGTCATCAAAGAAGGCATCGCCTCTATAGATCGAATGCTGGAGATTTCTGCTAAGGCCGGGTTGTGATTCGCATCACCTTCTCCACCAAAATGGGGTTATCGTCTTTATAGATTATTAGGAGATAAATGCCAACGGGGTAGCTATTCAATTCGTTTATTTCAAGGCGTCGAACAGGAGTCTTCTGCTTTATGGATTGCAATACGTGCCCATCTTGTGACACCAGGATAGCCCTGAGTCCTTCTTGTGTGGGGGTTACTGTTATAGACAGATGGTTCGAGAAAGGGTTGGGACCAATGTTCACCGATATACCGCTCCACTGTAAAGATATGAGTTTGCTATAAAAAAAAGTACCATCGTTTTCCAGCACCTTTATTCGATAATATTGCCGTCCGAAACCGGGATGAAAATCATCGAATTGATAAGTTAAAAAATCATCTGCCTGTTTAAAATGGGAGCTTTTTTCTCCGATTTTTTCGAAAGAGTGGGCATCGGAACTCCTTTCTATCACATAACCCTTGATATTTTCCTGTCGGGCGATTTTCCATATTAATCGAACGGACTTTTTTTGAGCAATCGCTTCAAATGAAATCCATTCAAGTGGTAGTGCCTGATTAACAGCCGCCAGCGCATCTACTTCTCCGTACCCAAATACATTATTGGGGATGGAAGATGAGTTGTCATTACCACAGTTTTGCGATGAGGTGAAAGCAGTTGCCGTTTGTTCCAGAATATTCTCAATCGCGTCGGGATTACCCGATAGGGATGGCATTGCACTAATTATTAATGCTACGGTGCCGGCAACGTGCGGTCCCGCCATACTCGTACCACTATAATTGGCATAATTTGCACCGGGAATACTGGATTTGACGTTTACACCGGGAGCCGAAATATTGGGTTTCATCCGGTTGGAACCATCTACCGTCACGGGACCCCGGCTACTGAAATTGGCAATATTATCATTAATATCCATAGCTCCGACAGTAAAACTTTCCTGATAGATGGCTGCCGGATCATCGACAGAGCTACAAGCTGAGCCGGAATTCCCAGCGGAGACAACGACGACAACTCCGGAGTTTTTCAGGTTATTTAAAGCTGTTTCCATCGTAGCAAAATTGGAAGTATTACAGCCTTCACTAGGAGGGCATCCCCAGGAGTTGTTGATAACATCCGGCGCCTTGGATGGATCGGGGTTGGCGTTATTCAAGTCTGTGGGAGCGAGGAACCACTCAAAACATTCGATGTATGTCATGGGGGTTCCGTCCCCTCTTTCCATATTGCGGCATCCAATCCACTTTGCAGCGGGTGCGACACCAATTTGATTTCCGGCACCATCATCACCGACCATAGTGCCCATCGTATGTGTACCGTGCCCGTGGTCATCGCATGGGACGGGAGAATTAAGCCCGCAGGGATTGGAGCCGGTATTGCCGGCATCTATTGCGTGAATGGCATCGTGCCAGTTGTAGTTGTGATTGGCAGTACTACCATCCCAGCCGCGGTATTTGTTTTTGAGGGCAGGGTGCTCCCAGTCATAGCCGGTATCCTGCCCACCGACAACAACGCCACTGCCCTGATAGCCCAATGCCCATACTTGGTCTGCTTTTATTTTGGTGATACCCCAAGGAAGGGTTTTTTCATTGCCAATAGCCGACGGCTTACCTTCATAGAAGTCTTGGTGGACGACAGGGTTGGCGTTAATTCGGGCAACATCCGGCCGCTGTGCAAGTGCTTTGACCAGTGCATAGTCTCCTTCGACATGCAATAAATTGACAATAAAGTAGGCATCGAAAGGAATTCCATTATTGGTCAGCCATTGTCGTATATCTGCCTGCGATTGTTCTGCCTGCTTTTTTAATCGCCGGAAGACGTATTCTCCCTTTTCTGCCTTCGTATGTAAATGTCCGGTGGGCACAACCATTTGTTCTCTCATAACGACGAGGAAGTCCGTTTGTCCACCGTCTACAGTAGATTCCAATACTTCTTCATCTACCTTTGACTGCCAGGCCTTGTGTTGAAAGGAGAAGAGAGCAAGAAAGGCAGTGAAAAATAAAAGCAATATAGTAATTCGCATTTTTATGAGTTTTTATCATTACAATAAGCGAGAGTGTGTGTGGAAAACATAACAAAGATAGTGTTTTTTGTCCAAATTCGTAAAACCAAATTGTCATAGCGGAGGATGCCTACCTCATTAACATCCCCATAACATCCATGTTAAATTAAAATTAAACACTAGAATGGCCATGGATTAAAAGTGTAAATTAATCGTACTTTATACAAACATTGATTATGACAAAAAACATACAATTATGACAAAAAGAACTCAACCACTGTTTCTATTATTGGCACTCATCACTTTATTTACTGCTTGTACTCCATACAAGAAGTACGTGACAGCCTCTTATTATCAAAATGCTTCACCTCAGACGACACTCGCCATTTTACCGGTTCGTTTTTCCCTAAGCGGAATAATATTGGATAGGCTTGATGAGGAAGAAATAACGCAATATGAAGAAAGGGAAAGTCGCTATTTTCAGCAAGCGCTTGCCGCTAGAATTGTGAGGAAAATGGGGGCGGGAAAAAGAAAGATCAACGTGAAACTTCAAGACGTCAACGTCACCAATGCAAAACTCGGAGAAGCCGGTTACCAAATCCACGACTCTTACGATTTAAACCCCAAAGAACTGGGAGAGATATTAGACGTAGATGCGGTATTATTAGTCAATATCAACTCGACACAGTTGTTCTCAGAAACAGAGGCAAGCCTGATAGAAGCGGCGAGTATTGCCACTGAAATTCTTGGACAAGGTGTCGGTGTCAGCGCAGCCGGAATCCCAACCGGAAGCATGGAGACGACTGCTTCAATTGTCGACACAAAAAACGGAGAGTTGCTATGGGCTACAAATAAGCAAAGATGGACTCAGGTGCGGAAAACACCGGACGAAACCATGCGTCAACTAATCAGAATAATGGTGCGTAACTTTCCTTACAGAAATATGGACTACTATTATTAGGAAAATATTGCCTACGACTTTGAAGCCCGCCTCATAACCAACGGGAGGGATGCCTGCCTCACGACCGAAGGGAGGGAGGTTATCGCCTTGTTATCTCCCTTCCCTCAATCGCCGCCGCCATCACACCCGGAAAGGCAAGTGGCGTACAGGCAAAACAGGGAATATCCATTTGTGTTAGCGCATGAGCGACATCACGGTCGTAGGATGGGGTGCCATCATCGTCAAGGGCAAGTAAAGAGATAAAGCGAGCGCCTGAATCTTTCAATTCTTTTATGCTCCGAATGAGGCTGTTCTTATTGCCGCTTTCGTAAAGGTCGCTGATGAGTACAAGGATGGTATCTGCCGGCCGTGTTACCATTGGCCGGATATAGCGAATCGCCTGATCAATATCCGTACCTCCACCAAGTTGCGTACCGAGCAGCAACTCGACAGGGTCGTGTAGAAGAGGTGTCAGATCCACTACCGAAGTATCAAAGGCAATCATATTCGTCCTAATGGAGGAAAGGGAGGCCATAATGGAGGCCATCACGCCGGCGTGTACCAAAGAGGAAGCCATCGAGCCACTCTGATCTTGCAATAGGATGATGTGCTTGAGTTGCTGTCCTTTTTTGCCGTAGCCAACCAGTTTTTCGGGGATGATTATTTTTTCTTTTTGCTGAAAGTGCTTGAGATTTTTCCGAATGGTTTTGTGCCAGTCTATTTCATTTAATCTTGGGCGTGGATTGTGGACTAAGCGATTCAAACTACCCTTGATGGATGCCTGCAACTTATTGCGTAGTTTCTTCTCCAGCGCTTCGACTACCTGCCGAATGACCCATCGCGCACTCTCCTTGCTCTCCTCCGGTAATACCTTGCTCAATGTCAGTAGCGTCGCTGCCAACTGCACATCGGGGACGACAGACTCCAACAACTCCTTTTCCAATAACATCTGCTTGAGCCCCAGATTTTCAAGCGCGTCTTTTTGCATGATTTGCACAATGGGCGTGGGGAAGTATTTGCGGATATCACCTAGCCACCGGTTGATATTGGGCGACGAACTCCCCAGCCCTCTCGTCCGATTGCTTTGGTAAAGGGCTTCTAATACCCTATCCATGCCCTGCTCTTCTTTGGAGAGGTTTGTTTTTTCCTCCGATTCTTCGACGTCTCCGAGGATTAAGCGCCATTTTGTTTCTTTATTCATATAGAAGATTCGGACTAGCAAGTTTAAGTATTCAATTATTCTATTATTTCCCGCAAAGTTCGCAGAGGGGCATTTTTTCCCGCAAAGGTTCGCAGAGGTTTCGCAAAGGAGCGCAGAGGATCATTAAATCATTAAATCATTAAATCATTCACTCATTCACTCATTTTTCCCGCAAAGTCTCGCAAAGGTTCCCGCAAAGTACGCAAAGAGCGCAAAGAGTCTCACATTCAATCATTTAATCATTGTAAAATCGAACTACATATTAAACCCAATAGATAACTGAAAAGACAAATTTTTATCTACATCATCATTGGTAAAAAAGGTCTTTGCTTGTTCGTCGTATTTGGAAGGAGAAATATCCTGTTCATTTTTGGTTACGTCCAACAATCCGTAATTGGCTCGCAACCCAATGAAAAGCCCCTTGTTGAGATAATAGGATACCCCGGCATTCAAACCAAAATCAACGACATTATAAAGCTTATCCGTCGTGCCGAGTGCTGCATAATAAGCGCCCACTGTTTTCGGAGCCGGAATTTCAACACCTGCCGAATTGACCATCTGACGTGGCTGATTAGGCACCAATTCCTTCATGGGTTTA
>JALVDO010000778.1 GCA_027008975.1 Saprospiraceae bacterium
TAAGAATGGCTGCTTGAAGCGAAAAATAAAGATTTTAAGTGAAGATGACTTACAAAAAACGGAGTTTAGCAGCGCTAAATGAGTATTTTTGTAAGGAAATATTCGCTTAAAAGATTATTTTGGAGTCAAGTGAGCTATTTTTAAACAACTTCTTTATTAAAAAAAGAATGATTCAATTAAAATGGGAAATCTTTGCTCTTTATTGTGTTTCTTGTTATTTGAGTTATTTGAGCTGTTAAGCTGTTGAGCCTGCCTCATGACTGAAAGGAGGGAGGCTGTTGAGTTCGTTCCGTTTTTGACGCCAATTTCATTTCATATTCATATTTCAATTCCTTTGTGTGCCTTTTTCGAGACTTGGCGGGAGAAATTGTTCGGTGTTTCTTATGCGCCTAAGTTGACACCTTCTCGCCTTCGCCTTTTAACAAGGCTTCGACTTTGAAGTTATCACCTTGGCATTCACATTCTAATACTGACGAGACTACGTCTATCAGCATTTTTCAAATTCCCATTCAAATTCAAATTCTAATTCTAATTCTAATTCCCATTCCCATTCCGTACCTTTGTCCCAAAATAAAAAAAATGGATACCACTCCTATACTAGGGACGGCAATGTGGGGCTGGACGGTAGAGCCGGGCACCGCCTTTGACTTACTCGATGAATTCTATCGGCGGGGGCATCGAATGGTGGATACAGCGACCAACTACCCCATTAATAAACGTCCGGAGGATTTCCGGAAGGCAGAGCGTATCCTTGCCGAGTGGATTCAGGTGAATGGCGTACATGACATGAAAGTGATGATAAAAATCGGAAGTGTCAATAATATGCGTACGCCGGAGATTTTTTTGAATAAAAGTTTTTTGCTGATTGCACTCGATGAATACCGGGCTATATTTGGTGATACTTTGCATACCATCATGGTGCACTGGGATAATCGCTCCAACGAAAGTGAAATCAGAGAGACGTTTGATTTTTTTCAGATCGCCCATGAAGCCGGATTCAAATTAGGACTATCCGGTATTCGGTATCCAAAGGTTTATGCAACTGTGAATACCGATTTTAATTTTCACTTTTCAATACAGATAAAACACAACTTATTGCACTCGGATTATCAACGATACGGTGATTTTCATAACAAAAGCACCTTTTTTGCTTATGGTATGAATGCCGGGGGGATAAAATTAGATAATACCAAATACACGGAGGCTGCCTCATTAAAAGCTCGCGGCTGGGATGGTCGTTCATTTGAGATTGTTCCTGCCTTGAAGTCTTTATTGGAGCAATATAACGCGAATCATAGCAGGACATTTACTGCTTTCCATGAATGTGGATTATTATACGCGATGTACCATCCGGATATTTCTGGCGTTCTGATTGGGACATCGCGATTGGAACAACTGATAAAAACCCTTGATTTAGCAACTGAATTTTCACATGAGGACTATACGGAGTTGTATTTACTATTAGGCGAATTAAGTGGGAAGCATGGGGCGGAATAAGAAAAAAACGGACTTTTTAATCGTTGGCGGAGGCATATTTGGCGTTTATGCCGCCTTGCACCTTTCCCGTAAGGGACAAAGGATTATTGTCCTTGAAAAAGAAAAAGAACTGATGAAAAAGGCATCCATTGTGAATCAGGCGCGCCTGCATAGTGGTTATCACTACCCAAGGAGTGTCGCAACGGCGAGGATGTCTGATGATAATAAACAGCGTTTTACGGAGGATCATCGGGAATTTATCAATTTTTCATTTGCGAAATACTATGCCATTGACAAGTTCGGGTCTTTTACCGATGCTGCTCAGTTTGAGCGCTTCTCTAAGTACATTGGCATCCGGTGTGATAGGGTAGAGGGACACCCTTTATTTAATTATGACCGTTTGGAAGCCTTGTATGAGACGACGGAGTACAGCTTTGATCCTTATTTGATAGCTCAGTACTACAGGGAATTAATCGAAGCGGATAATCACATTGAGATAATGTTCGAGACGACTATCCGGCAGGCTGAGGCTTCGGGAAATCACTGGCTGGTTGAGACCAATAAGGGGGTAATTTCAGCAGCTCAGGTTATTAATGCGACCTACTCCGTTAGCAATGCGATCAATGATATTTTCAAGGTAGAAAATATCGATTTGATGCACGAAATATCCGAAATTGCGCTTTTGACTTCGCCACAGGTTGGGGATATCGGACTGACGGTCATGGATGGCCCTTTTGGATCGGTCATGCCCTATGGCTTGTCAGGTTTATTGTCGCTTTCTTCTGTTCCATACACACATCATAAGGTGTCTTACGAATCATGCCCAACTTTCGATTGTCAGGAAGGGGTATCCGATTGTAGTCCTTCTGCATCCGGTATTTGCAATAATTGTACTGCAAAGCCTCATTCCAACTATCAAAAAATGAAACAGCAGATGTTGCGATATTTCAGTCCGGAAGTCGAATTCAACTATTTTTCATCGCTTTTTACCATCAAATCCAAGCTAATGGCCAATTTTATCGATGATGGGCGACCGACAGTTATACAGGTTTTGAATGATAATCCAAGATTTTATTGCATCTTTGCGGGGAAGATTAATTCAATTTACGAAATAGAAAAAGTTGTCGAATTTTAATAATAAAACCATGAGCAAAAAGATAAATGTTTCCTCGGAAATTAGCCCTTTGAAAAGAGTTTTAGTCCACCGCCCCGATGCCGGTATTGCACGAGTATCCCCCAAAAGGGCGGAAGAGCTGTTATTTGACGATATTGTTTTCTTGCCTACTATGCAGCAGGAGCATGATACTTTTAGGCAGGTTTTAGAGGCTTTCGTTGGAAAGGAAGGGGTGATGGAAACGGAAGATTTGCTCATTGAAGCCCTTGCTGTTGACACGACATTTAAGAAGGAATTCTTGGATAGAATCGTCCGCTTTGAGGAGTTGCCTTCGAGTGCCTATCAGTTATTGGACGATTTATCGCCGGCTGTGTTGGCAAGGGTGCTGATTACCGGTTATTACGAAGCGGAAGACTACTATCTTTTCGACCCTATTCCCAACTTTATTTTCACAAGGGACATAGCCGTTACAGTCAATGATCACATCATAATTACAAGAGCTGCCAAAATTGCCCGTCAGCGAGAAAACCTACTAACCCGCTACATTATCGCTGCACATCCCGATTTTGCGGATATGTACAGAGAGAATCGGGTATTAAATCTAAACAGACGGGATGAATTTCCGCCATCTCGGAAGGGAGAGCGGGTTTCCATTGAGGGTGGGGATATGATGATTATCAACGAGGATTACTTGTTGATTGGAACAAGCGAAAGGACATCTAATCACGCTGTCAAATCGATTGCTGACGTATTATTCGAGAAGGAAGTCGTCTCCAATGTCGCTCAGGTTAATATTCCAAGTGATCGTTCCTTTATGCATATCGACACTATTTTTACACAGATAGACAAGGATGATATTGTCTGTTATAAACCCATTGTTTACGATGGGAATGCATCCAATGTAGTAGTACATCGCAAAAACGGTGCATCGGTAACTTATGCCTCTATCAAGGATTTTTACCACGGCGAGATTAACGCCAATATGCGTTTCATTTTTGCCGGTAACGGTATTTCGCCTTTTCAGGAGCGCGAACAATGGACGGATGGTTGTAACTTGGTCGCTGTGCAACCGGGTGTTGGGCTGACCTACGATCGCAACCCCAAAACAGAAATTGCCTTTCGGGAAGCGGGTTACGACGTTATTTCCGCGGCAGATTTCCTGAAGAAAGTAAAACAAAAGAAAATCGTTCCCGCCGAGTTGACCAAGACAATCATTACTTTTCCCTCCGGAGAATTATCGCGTGCTCGCGGTGGGTCACATTGTATGACTTGTCCTATTTTGCGGGAGTAATGTGGTAAGTATTTACATTTTTCAAAACAATTCCTTACCTTTGCCGTCCGAAATTTGAAGCAATTTATACCTTTTTTTGAATCACAAAACTACAGTTTACTCATGAAGGTATTAATTCCTCTCGCTGCACTAGCAGGTATTTTTTTTGTTTCTTATTCCAATCAAAAAACCGGATTTCCACCGGAAGAAGTCAACACACCGGTGGAATTGGGTGCAAAATTATTTTTTGACAAAATCCTCTCTTTAGATGAAAGCATTTCTTGTGCGAGTTGTCACAATCCCAAGTTTGCTTTTGCAGATAGCACTGCCTTATCCGAAGGAGTAGGAGACAGCCTTGGCACTCGAAATGCACCGGGCGTCATGAATATGGCTGCTCGTCCTTATTTTTTCTACGATGGCAGAGCAGCTTCTCTGGAAGAGCAGGCGCTAGGCCCAATCACCAATCCCGTCGAAATGCACTTATCGTATGGGGAGGCTATCCACCGCGTTCAAAATAAAGAGGAGTATCAGAAGTTGTTTTTGAAAGTACTTGGAGAGCTTCCTGATTCCGCTAATATTCTTCACGTCATTGCGGAGTTTGAGCGAAGCCTCGAAAGTGATGGTTCTTCCCCATTTGACAGATGGATGGCAGGTGACGAAGACGCTATGACGGAGTCTCAGAAACGGGGCCATGCTATCTTTCTCGAAAAGGGCAAATGCTTTGAGTGCCATTTTTCACCTGACTTTACCGGGGATGAATTTAGAAATATTGGTCTTTATGACGGCGTGAACCTGACCGATAAAGGACGGTTTGACGTAACAAAAGATTCTTCCGACCTCGGAAAATTCAAGGTGCCCGGCTTGCGCAATGTTGCCCTCACCGGACCCTATATGCACGACGGCCGGTTTAAAACTTTGCGAGAGGTCATCGACTTCTACGATGACTTTCGACCCTTCGTCCAAAACCCCATCAACATTGATACCTTAATGATAGCACCTCTACATCTTACAGAGCAGGAGAAAATAGATTTGGAGCATTTTTTAATATCATTGACCGATGAGAAAATTCCTTATCAGGAGGTGGATTTTTGAAAGCATTTTTCTAAATTTCCTTCACAATTGAGCAATATTGAATAATTATTTATAGTTTTGCGCCTGAATTTTTCAACAAAACAAACCTTTATGGCCAAAAATTTATTGATTGTTGAGTCTCCTGCAAAGGCAAAGACTATTGAGAAATACCTTGGGAAAGAGTTTAAAGTGAAGTCGAGTTTTGGTCATATCCGCGATTTGGATAAGGGAGACAAAGCTATTGATATTGAAAAGAATTTCAAGCCCAAATACGTTATTTCCCCCGAAAAGAGGAAGGTTGTCAAAGAACTAAAAGATGCTGCCAAAAAGGTGGATGAAATATGGCTCGCGACGGATGAAGACCGCGAAGGGGAAGCCATCTCATGGCATTTGTGTTCTGTCCTTGGATTGGATGCTACCTCGACTAAGCGCATCGTCTTTCGCGAAATCACCAAGCCAGCTATCCTCAATGCTATCCAGAAACCTCGCCACGTTGACATCAATCTCGTCAATGCCCAACAGGCACGAAGGCTACTCGATCGATTGGTTGGCTTTGAGTTGTCAGGTGTGTTGTGGAAGAAAGTGAGGGGACGGTTATCGGCTGGTAGAGTACAATCGGTTGCTGTAAAATTAATTGTCGAAAGGGAGCGGGAGATTAGCCACTTTAAACCAACTTCTTTTTATAAAATTGCAGCGAAGTTTAACGTTGAAAACAAGAATGGTAAAAATGTCATATTGAAGGCTGATAGCCCTGATCGAATAAGTGACAGCAAGGAGGCTGAGGCTATTGTCAATAAATGCAATGGAGCGGAATACGCCATTAATAATATAGAAGTCAAGCCGCTAAAGCGACGACCTACCGCCCCGTTTACAACCTCTACGTTGCAACAAGAGGCAAGCCGGAAATTTGGTTTTGCCGTCAAGCGAACCATGATGATTGCCCAAAAGCTTTACGAAGCCGGGCACATCACTTATATGAGAACGGACTCGACCAACCTGAGTGAATTGGCTATTCAAAATATTAGTGAAGAAATCGTCGCCAATTATGGTAAAGAGTACCTCAAAGTGAGAAGGTATGCCACCAAAAAAGCCGGTGCGCAGGAAGCACACGAAGCTATCCGTCCTACCTATATGCAAAAGGCTAATATATCCGGAGACAGAGACGAACAGCGGCTATACGAATTGATATGGAAAAGAACAATTGCATCGCAGATGGCGGATGCACAATTGGAAAAAACAACGGTTAAAATAGGAGTGTCAACCGTCCCCGACTTGCGCTTACAAGCCATTGGGGAAGTGTTGAAGTTTGATGGATTCCTGAAAGTATATATGGAGTCTAAAGACGATGAGGAGGATGAAGCAAAAGGAATGTTGCCCCCTCTCAAGGTAGGTCAGATACTCGACCTCGCTGAATTGACCGCGACACAACGCTTCACAAAACCCAAAGCCCGCTATACGGAAGCAAGTCTCGTCTCCAAACTGGAAGAATTGGGCATTGGTCGTCCATCTACTTATGCTCCGACGATCACCAAAATCATGGAAAAGGAGCGGGGCTATGTCGTAAAGGAAACCAGAGAGGGCGTAGAGCGAAGTTATGAGGAAATTATCCTGAAAGATGGTATCATAATGAAGCTGCCGAAAACGGAGCGTACGGGCGCTGTTAAAAATCGGCTGTTTCCGACTGATGTAGGAATGGTCGTGGTTGATTTTCTTACCAAGCACTTTGATAACATCATGGACTATAATTTTACGGCCGACATTGAAAAGAAATTTGATATCATTGCTGCCGGTAAGATGGAGTGGACGGATATGCTGCGGGATTTCTACTTTCCATTTCATGATAAAATCGAAAGAACCATCGAAACCGCAGAGCGCGCAAATAATGAACGCATCCTTGGTACTGACCCCGATACAGGCTATACGGTTTTGACTCGATTGACTAGAAATGGTCCGGTGGTGCAAATCGGCGCCCCCGACGAATTGGCGGAAGGCGAAAAACCAAAATATGGCAATCTGGCTCCGGGACAGTCTATGGAGTCCATCACCTTTGAAGAAGCAATGAAGCTTTTTGCTTTCCCCAAGAAGCTTGGAGAGTTTGAGGGCAAGGAAGTCATTATCGGGGCAGGGAGGTTCGGTCCTTATGTGAAGTTTGATGAAAAATTTATTTCTATTCCACGCAATGAAGATGCTCAAACTGTCACCTTAGAGCGAGCCATTGAGTTGATTTTGGAAAAGCGAAATGCCGATGCTCCCGTTTGGGAATATCAGGGCGAGCCGGTCACAAAAGGCAAGGGACGTTTTGGTCCTTTTATCAAATGGAAAGGGATGTTTGTCAACGTACCTCGCCGTTATGATTTTGACAACCTGACAACGGAAGAAATGAAGGAACTCATTGATGCCAAAGTCGAAAAAGAGGCCAATCGCTACATCCACCAATGGCCGGAGGAGAAGATTACGGTCGAAAATGGCCGCTGGGGACCCTTTATCCGTTTCGGGAAGAAGAACGTGAAGATTCCTAAAATAGGGAAGGAGCGCGTCACCTCGGAACAGGCGAAAGAAATGACGCTCGAAGAGGTGAAGAAAATCATCGAAGCTGAGATACCCGGAGCTTTTACGAAGAAAGGGAAAAAGAAATAGGTTTTTACGC
>JALVDO010000779.1 GCA_027008975.1 Saprospiraceae bacterium
CAATATTATCGCTGTGGGTTGCGATGATGAATCCCTCAATCAGGCTGTCAATGCCATTATCGAACATCATGGCGGAATCTCCGCTGTCTGTGATGGAGAGACGAAAGTATTACCTCTTCCCATCGCGGGCATTATGACCCACCAGGATGGAGAGCAGGTTGCCGCAGCTTACAGCCAAATCGATGCTTGTGTGAAGGAGCAACTCGGCAGTCGATTGAGAGCCCCCTTTATGACATTATCTTTTATGGCTTTGCTGGTGATACCTGAATTAAAATTGAGCGATAAAGGGCTTTTTGATGGAAAAGTGTTTAAGTTTGCCAATCTTTTTGAGAATAAGAATTAAAGAATGCTAAAAGGAATCGCCAATATTGTCTCTGTCATTTTTCATCCGTTGTTGGTACCAACGTACGTGTTGATTCTATTGATGGTCATTGATCCTTATCCCTTTGGCTTTTTTGCAATGCACGACAAGAATGCGGGGCTTCTCATTATTCGAGTCTTCTTTTCGACCTTTCTCATCCCTGCACTTGCGGTTTTTTTTATGAAAATGCTGGGACTAATAAGCTCCTTCCGGATGGAAGACAAACAAGAGCGAATTGGGCCTTTTATTGTTACATCTATTTTCCTCTTATGGATTTTTAGAAGTTTGGTTGCCTATCCTAGGATTCACCCCTTTTTTACTTCTTTTTTACTGGGAGCCATCATATCCTTGTTTATCTCCTTTATCATCAATTTGTTCTCGAAAATAAGCCTTCATACTGTCGGGATAGGTGGTATGCTAGGTTTGTTTTTTCTGATGGTGATGTTCACCAATTTTTCCCCATTTGTTTTACAGCTCGGTATGTTCGGTACTTATCAAATCAATACCATGACACTATTATTAATCGGTATTTTTATTGCCGGACTTGTGGGTTCTTCCCGGCTCTACCTAAATGCCCACCAACCATCTGATGTTTGGGGTGGTTATTTGATTGGCTTTGTAGGACAACTTATGGCCTTTGCTTATTTTAATTAAAATACATTAACAACTATTTAACGTCCAAAATTCAATTTCTGAAAGGTATTTGCGTTCTCATACAAAATAGATTAACGATGAAGCAACGATTTTTTTTATTGGTATTAATAGTAGCCTTTTCGGCAAAAATGAATTTCGCGCAAAGCGGGCAATTCACCACGATTGCAGATAATGATCCGGAGGCGAGTGCAATTCTGAAGAAGGTCAAGGAAAAGTACCAATCTTACAAGGAAATAATGGCAGCATTCAGCCTTATTATTTCTATTCCGGAAGAGGACGACTTTGTGCAGAAAGGGACATTAATCCGGCAGGGAGATATGTATTATCTGAAAATGCCCCAGCAGGAAGTGCTATGTAACGGCAATTCTATCGCTATGGTTTTACACAATAATAAAGAAGTGCAGATAAGTGATATACCCGAGGAAGATGCAGATGACAACCTATTGACTCCTCAGTCAATTTTTGATTTTTATGATTCTGGAAAATATACTTATTTACTGGTCAATGACATTTCTGAAAAGGGAAGGGTCTTGCACCAAATTGAGTTCAAGCCCATCGAGAGCGATGGTGAATACTTCAAAATACGCCTTACCATTGACAAGAAAACCAATGCCATCGTGCGGGCAAAAGCCTTCGCTTCGGATGGTTCGAGATATACCTTTGTCCTTGGTAAAACAACGACAAACACCACCCATGACAAGGATTTTTTTACATTCAAGAGTGATAAATTTCCGGGCTACTACGTAGAAGATTTGAGGGAGTAGGATGGTGTCTTAATCTTTCAACAATTGGACAATAATAAGAACTATTATCATAAGCACGACCAATCCAATGAAGGCGTAGAG
>JALVDO010000780.1 GCA_027008975.1 Saprospiraceae bacterium
TTAACACTTTTTCTAAAAAAACAGCCATTTTTTTATTTTACTGCAATATAGACTGCTGTCTGCCACCGGCAACGCCAGGCAGGCTGAACGTAGTTTACGGAGGGGAGATTGGGGAGTTGTTGAGTTGTTTAGCTGTTGAGCCTGCCTCATGACCAACGGGAGGGAGGTTGTTGAGCTGTTTAGCCTGCCTCATGACTGAAAGGAGGGAGGCTGTTGATACTTCGCCCGCTCGCTTAGTCTCTCACTCTCTCTGTCTCTTAGTCTCTCAGTCCCAATTCTCACCTCTCATCGCACGATCGCCCATCCCTCCTTCGTCAGGATGCAGGCATTCGCACCATCGCTCACTCATACTGACGAGGCTACGCCTATCAGCATTTTCAACCCACTCGCCCATCTAGGCACTACGCTTTCGGTTGACGATGATATTCCAAATGGCTTTGAAGAAATACTTGGTGTCGGTGAAATAGGGATTTTTTAATTTTTCTTGTAGGTATTCGCGCTCTGCCTGTTGTACTTCTTCGAGGCTACTTTTGCGATTGAGCGCCACATAAGGGGGGATGCAACCAGGTTTTTGGGTGAGGCGCAATTTTTGTAAATCTTCGGGAATGTCTTGGAAGTACCTTTCACTAACAGGGCGGACACCTACCATCTTCATTTCGCCTTTGAGCACGTTGATTAACTGGGGTAATTCGTCGAGCCAGTAACGGCGTATGAATTTGGCGTAAGGAGTCAGGCGAAAATCATTGGCGGGCTTACCGGACTCGGCGTAGCCGTTTACTTTAAGGACATAATCGTGGAGGTATTCCGCATAAGGGTGCATGGTGCGCAATTTATAGACGCCTATGATCTTTCCATTTTTTCCGATACGCGGCATCTTGTAAAAAGGACCATAGCTTGGGTTCATATCGTAATATGGCTCCTTGACTTTTTTTGTTACAAAAAAGGTGTAACCACCTATTGCCTTATAGTCGATGATTTCAAAACCACAGGATACCAGCCGCCCGAGTGTTTCTGCTTTGGAGAGGAGCCGGTTTCTACCTCTTGTAATAAAGAAATATATTTTTTTTAATACCGGTATCTTGGGAAAAACTCGAAGAAAAATAAATTCCATTCCAAAGTATAACTCCTTTAATATGGGATAATTGTTGATGCGTTTTCTTGCTCTTCGCTGCGAGAAGGTCTCCACAAAACCGATAAAGGTACTGCCGTTTTCAAGCCGTTGATTAACCGCTTCGAAGAATTTATTGATGAAACGGATGTCGTTTATTCTTTTTAGGTTGACGAACGCCTCAATATCGCCTTGGTGGTTAGTGATATTAAAAGGAGTAGTTGTGGACAGAATTAAGGTGGATTTGTCATGGAGGTTAGCAAATTGGTTACAGTAGTCGATAATCTCCTTGTCGATTACTTTAAGTGCCTCGTTATTGAAGGAAGAGGGGGGCATGGTATTTGTTGGTCTTACTGTTTTTTCTACAACTGGCATTTCGTTTGTAATTTATGGGCAGCATTGCAATTTATGGGGTTATTTTGTTTTTTGCAAGTTTTTTTGTTTTTTTTATTGATTGTTTGGTTTGAGGTTTTGAGTGGTGAGTAGTGAGTTATGAGTTATGAGTTATGAGTGGTGAGTTTTGTGTTCAAATTGATTCAATCCTCTCCATCATAAAGCCCTACAAAATTTTTCGGGGAATTTTATTATAAAATCAGCATCTTTCTCACATAGTTGTAGCGACGGAGGAATCTGTTCGTTTATTCCTTCGGGGAGTTACTTTTTTCTTAGAAAAAAAAGTAACCAAAAATTCAAGGTATTGTCATTTTTTTACGCTCCAAAAGCATCAAAAAACCTAAACAAAAAAAACTCG
>JALVDO010000781.1 GCA_027008975.1 Saprospiraceae bacterium
ACAACCATCTTGAATTTTCAGGAAGGATCTGGTCCTATCGCCGAATGAAAAAGCATTGACAAACTCATTGACAGACTTGATGTCGCCCGCCTGCACCATACCCTTTGCACCCGATTTCTCAATACCCTCGATATAATCGAGTATCCTAAATTTTTCGCCGGCTCCTAAGACCATATCTACACCGGGAATTGCAGCAATTTCCTCCGGTTTTAGCTGGGCATAGCAACCGACGATTACGATGATTGCCTGCCGGTTGTATCGCAGTGCCCGACGAACCACTTTTTTGCATTTTTTGTCGGCGAAGTCGGTCACAGAGCAGGTATTTATCACATAGATGTCTGCCCCTGCTTCAAATTTGGATATACCATACCCGCGTTCCTCAAACTGTCGCCCAATAGAGGAGGTCTCTGCATAATTCAACTTGCAGCCCAATGTATAAAATGCAACCGTTTTTGGTGTTGCCATGTAATTACTTTATATGGTCATAATGTCCCTCTCCTTTGCAGCGACGTAATCATCCACTTTCTTGCCAAACTCCTTGGTGGTATCCTCGATTTTCGACTCAACACGTTTACCAGCATCCTCGGGATACCCATCCTTAACTGCCTTTTTCACAACATCCATTGCCTTATGGCGGGTATTGCGGATGCTGATTTTAGCTTCTTCACCAAGCGCTTTGGCCTTCTTAACATACTCTGCCCTTCGCTCTCCTGTCAAAGCGGGAATAGAGAGCCGGATGAGTTCTCCATCGTTTTGCGGTGTCAGTCCAAGATTTGCCTCAAAAATAGCCCGCTCGATGGGTTCAATCATTGATTTTTCCCATGGCTGAATGGTAATCGTCCTTGCGTCGGTTGTAGAAATATTGGCAATTTGCCCCATAGGCGTTGGAGTACCATAGTAAGGTACAAGTATCTCATTCACCAAATTAGTCGAAGCTTTACCGGTTCTGACCTTTGTCAACTCGTGTCTCAAATGCTCAATTGCATGGGACATTTCTTCTTTGGTTTCGCTTAAAACCTTATCAATATCTTCTTGCATAATTATAGTTTTTTATGTTAAAGCCTATCTTTCTGCCCGCATCACCAAGTACAATAGCACCACTAAAGCTGACAGTGCAGCAGAGACGTAAGTCATCGCCGCCCACCAAAGTGCATCCTTAGCACCATCGTGTTCTGTCCGGCTCATTTCATTGCTATTGTCCAACCACGCCAAGGCGCGATTACTGGCATCAAACTCAACAGGCAGGGTAACAAAGCTAAAAAAGGCAGTAATTGCAAATGCGGCGATGGTTATCAACAAAATGGTCGGGTTGTTGCCCATCCCGAATACACCTAGTGCCATTAACAACAGGTATTGCTGGGCCTTGGCGGCAAAGCTCACAACCGGAACAATCGCCGAACGCAACTTTAGCCATGCATAGGCTTCAGCGTGCTGCACGGCGTGTCCGCATTCGTGTGCTGCTACCGCTGCCGAAGCAATACTCCTTCCGTTGAAAACATCCGGACTTAATGTGACGGTTTTTGTAACAGGGTTGTAGTGATCCGTCAACGTTCCCCTACCCTGAGTAATTTTCACATCGTGAATGCCATAATAGTTAAGCATTGTCTGCGCAATTTCTGCACCACTTTTACCCGATCGCAAAGGCACTTGGGCGTAGTGCTGAAACTTGCTTTTCAAACGACCGCTTATTACCATTCCAATAACCGACATAATTCCCGTCAGTACGATATATCCCATATATCCACTCATATACCTATATATTTTATTTATTTGTAACTACTTACGAGTACCCCATTTTTGTCTAAAAATTTTTGTCTAAAAATTTTTGTCTAAAAATGGAGACCTGTGAGTAATTAATT
>JALVDO010000782.1 GCA_027008975.1 Saprospiraceae bacterium
AATCACCCAAGGCTGGTATTTCGATGCTTTTTTCATCCGTTGTAGATAATCCAATCGGATGGGCATCCCACTTGATGACGAAAGTACCTGCCTGCTCTCCTCTAATCAGTCCATTGACCTGAAAGTCGCTACGATGCCTGTCTTGGTTGTGTGACCAATTGATTTCAAGGGCTTTTTCATTTTGTTGAGCAGAAATAATAGATTCGATATTTTCGATGCTTGCATAATCTGCAAATTGCAGGCTTCCCTTGTAGATGGGGTGTTCCAAATCCTCATTGCTATTGTCGAATCCAATCAAATCAATTGTGAAGTTTTGTTGGAGAATTTCAAAACTAAAAGAGACGGTTGGTTTGTCTATTTTTAAGGAAGGATTGACTTTTTTGAGATTGATGGTAGTCGCATAGGTACTTCCCGGCTCAAAGGTGTCGTCCGGCGTGAATTTTATCGTTTTCCTGTCTTCCCAGATAGCTGTTCCTGCTACCTTGGGTTTGATTGAAAAAATGCCTTTTTCGACCTCTTCTCCTACTTGTTCCGGTGTTGCGGCAATGAACGAGAATTCGACTCGAACCGGACCCTTTTTGGAGATAATTCCGGTTGTATAGCCATTGAAATATTGAAAATACTCTTCTGAAATGGTTTGTGGTTTGCCGGATTTACCACAATTTGAAAATATAAGGACGGCGGATAATAGGATGGCAGCAAGCCATAGATTGGTCTTTCTAATTGACATCATCAATTGCTGGATTTTTTAGGCGTGGAAGCAGTTTCCCAACCTGTGTTGTGAAATAAATAAAACGTAAATACTTACCATGAGGGAGAGGGGAACACGGATGACACAGATTGAATCCATACGGAGGCGTACCGGCCCGAATCAGAACGGATTTTTTCTAGCAGGACAATCCGTGTAAATCCGTTCGATCCGTGTCATCCGCGTTCTCCCCTTTTCAAGGCAAGTAGTTACAATAAAACAAAAAACAGAAACGTGTCAGAGTGAAAAAATGCACAAGCACCAAGGACGTTTTGGCCCCGTAAAGACATGGTTAGAGGCGCTAAAGTGTTTCGGTAATCCTCCGCTCTGCCAAAGCAGAAAAAATACGTCGAAGCGCATATTGAGGCCCGCCCTAGCCACCTTAAGCTTTCCTCTATTTAAGATAATGTTGAGTCAAAACTTTTTGATACTTGTGCACCGTATTTTTAAATGCGTATTGAACAGTGAAGTCCAATCAGCTCTTTTTCTTTCTTGGTCGCAAATTATTACAACTCTGCGAAAATTGCAAGAAAAGCGCTCGTTTTTTATGGATTTTCGAGTAATCGTAGTCTTTAGATTAGTATTCGTAGTGCGTAGCACGTTGAATGTTTAAAAGATTGCTAATTTAGAAAGATTCGACAACGATACGTTACTTTTTGAAAAACTTTAATTAATTTTGTTCTGCAAACATCCAAAGTCTATCCTAATTGATGAACCGATTTATTAACCTTTTACTTTATTCCCTTTTGCCTTTTGCAGGTTTTGCACAGGATGCGACCATTGGCAATCCGTCTTTATGCGGATTGAACATTCCCATTTCTGATGAAAATTGCCGCCCCGACGGCACACTTTATCAACCCGAGGTCATTGAGATTAACGTCGCGGGGAATCCTCCGGGAGCTGTTCTTGGGACGGATATTTTTTTAAGCGAGGTGCATTTTATTTTGCCCCATACCTGGGTTAGTGACATTCAACTGACGTTAATCTCCCCGTCGGGCGTATCAGTTGTTTTAGTAGATGGAGCAGGAGGGGGTGAAGATGATTTTGGAAGTCTTATTCTCCCCGGCTGCACTGGTGATGTGGTACTTTCTATGAGTGCCTGCACCTCTA
>JALVDO010000783.1 GCA_027008975.1 Saprospiraceae bacterium
GTGGAAAACGCTGGGGCGTTTTCCACCGCCTGCACCCACTTTTTCACCGCCTGCCCACAGGAGACCAGAGCAAGAGCGGAGCAAGATTTATCCATGCGCTCCGCGCTCAATAACAATAAATTTTCAATATTTGTTTTTTATTTTTTGAAATGGGGGCGGTGCCCCCAAACCCCCCTAGGTCTGCAACATGGAGAGGGCGGCAGGAAATCAAATAATCAAAACAGGCTAGCAGCCTGTTTTACAGCTGGAGGGGAAGGAACGGAACGCAGTGGAGTGATCCCCTCGGATAACCATTCTCGGCTGTCAGATCATCCCTACAGCCCTCTCGGATTTCCCCTACAGCTGATTCGGAAATCTGCCCCGGTATTGCAGACATGGGGTGAACGCGAAGCGTGAGGGGCACAGCCCCTTATCTAAATCATTCGCCGCGCAGCGGCTCATTGTTTAGCCTGAACCTGAATGCCAAAACTTCGTATATACGAAGTTTTTAGGGGGGGGGTGGTACCAATTACAAGCGGTACGCGAATCCTGCCCTCTACCCCCCACTTAACAAAAACTTGCAGTACAACAAGTTTTAGCGGTTAGGTGGGAGGATGGCAGGATTCGCGTACCGCTTGCATTTGCATGTTTACATGCCTCCTCCCACACAAAATTCCCGCCAGTCTTGGGCGTAGGCTACGCGCTCTCGCCCCTCGATGATCGGGGCGCCTCTGCCAATGAGCCAGAGTTCAAATGCGTCTCTGATCTCGGGATCTTCGATTTCTGCCAGGTCGATATATCTGAAATGTTGCGTCTGGTGAATGGGTGGTTGTTTAGTCATCGATGCGCCGTTGCATTTCCCCAGTCTGCGGGTCAACGTCCCACGCTGCGCCGTTCTCATCACGCACAATGGCTGGAAGATCCGGATCCATCCCATTGAGGGAAGGTTGGCTTGGCGGATCTTCACCTGCGCCAGCTGGGAGTTGTTGTTCACCTGGTGCGATTACAGGAATACGCCGTAGTGGTGTGCGATTTTTGATACCGTCAGGCTGCTCTTCCTCAATCGCCAGCACACGGGCATTGAATGCAGCGTATTGCCTATCGTCACGCCGACGTGCCCAGGCTACCCTACAGTTTACGACCCAGGCTTTTGCACTACCGCCACCGAGATTTACACCTTCAACCCAGTTCTCTTTCTCTAGGTCTGCCATGGCACGGCGTACAGTTGCAATACTCATCCCGGTGAGGCTTGACAGTGCTTTCCATGAGGCAACAACAGCATTTGTTTGGGCGTCCATGTGCGCAACAAGGAAATGACATAGTATGCCCGCACGTGGGGATTTCATTGTCAGTCTTCCCCATGCCTCATGTGTTGCCCGCTCAGTCTGGGTCCACGTATTGTTACCTGCTTTTGTGAGCAGCCCCTTGCTCACCGGTGGTTTAGATCGTTCCATCTCTGCTCCTAATCGTTGCAAATACGCCAAGCCTCACGGTAACAGCAATGTATCACTCGTGCAACTATCTGAATCACTCGTGCAACTAATCGTTGCTTAGGGTGCTCACCTAGGTGAGCAGACCCCTGCTCACCTAGGTGAGCACCCCCCCCTAGATAAGTTATTGATTTTTAAGGGCGTTCAATTTTCGCCCTCTTGATCTTCATGAGCACCCCATTTTTTCCTGAACAGGGGGAGGGTGGTCTCCTGTGGACAGCCCGTGAAAATCGCTGCGCGACCGTGGGCACAGCCCGTGGAAAACGCTGGGGCGTTTTCCACCGCCTGCACCCACTTTTTCACCGCCTGCCCACAGGAGACCAGAGCAAGAGCGGAGCAAGATTTATCCATGCGCTCCGCGCTCAATAACAATAAATTTTCAA
>JALVDO010000784.1 GCA_027008975.1 Saprospiraceae bacterium
AATCATTACAGATGAAACATCCATGATTAAATAATTATTAAACACACAAGGAAATGATTATTTAAGCGTTTGAGCTGTTAAGCTTGCCTCACGACTGAAAGCTTGCCTCCCGAAGGAAACGAGGGAGGGAGGGAGGTTGTTAAGCTCAAGAGCTAAATGACTGAACAGCTTAACAGCTTATTAAAAAATAAACAAATGAAACTGTTACAACTTCTTACCGTTATCCTTTTTTTCTTTTCGGGAATCGAATTATCCGGACAGTCGCCTCGATTCGAGCAGGAGGGATTTAATTATTATTGGAATGCCGGTCAATTAATCAGTTTGCATACGCCCGTTTATGCTATCGGGGTAGAATACAAAACGGACTACCGGCTCTCTCTTGCATTTGATACCGGACTGGGTACCTTTCGCAGCACCGGTAGTGATAGTCAAGCCTCTTTATTTCACAGGGACGTCTCAAATTGGGTTGCGATGAAATCGAATGTCTATTTGAAATATTATCGCAAATTCCGATACAACAAATTCAAACTAAATCTGTGGCGGAAAAGAAACAAAAAAGGGAAAAAAACACACCTGCTCAACCCTCCCCACTTCAAAAATTATTTTGGATTGCACATCGGGCATGAGACAAACACCTACCGGACGCAAGATGGCGTTTATTCCGCGCAGATGGACAATCAGGGGGGCAGGACACTGGTTTATTACAAAAAAGCCGCTGTTGCTTCTGTCGCGACCAAATTTGGGTTGATGCTTGGCTGGCAAGGTCGAATCAAGCAACAACACAGGTATGTCGAGGTAGCTACAATCATTGGTATCCGGATTGATAACGTAAAGTATTTCAACGTAGAAAATAATCAAACGCCTCCCACTCCCGGTTTTAGTGCCTTTCTCAGCTCCCTATTCTATCGTCCGGTAGATTTTAACGAGGGAAGAACGACAGCACCTTACACACAAGTGGTCATTAACTTTGGATTATTTAAGTGAGGCATACACATCCCCGCTGGCGGCTTTAAATATCGCACCTGCCCGAAGTCTTTCAATAAGCACCGGAGCCTCTATCCATTCCGGGTAATACATCTTTTGGGATTCACCCTCAGAGATATTGAAGGTGTAATCACCCAATTCAGCTAATCGTTTGATACAGTCAATCGCACCCTCTACCCTTTCTCTAAAAAACTCAAAAGAAATATGCTGAATAGGATGAGATAAGCCTTTCAGTACGGGCAATTCGTAGTCTTCCACATCTATTTTACAAAAAGCGGGGATGCCGTATTGCTCGATTAAGCTATCCAGGGTTTTCACCTCAACTTCTTTCGTCTCATCCCATTTAATGGTCTGGGTACTATTTTTATCAATAAAATCGCGCCAGTCCTTGTTCGTCAGGGTCGTAACTGTCGGCGTCAGCGTACTGATGTACAGGGTTAATTGCCCTTTTGCTTCACCAATGGCGACTTTTTCCAAAATAAAAGCATCGTCGTTCGAAAACTTCTTCTCGAGGAATCGAATACAAGCCGGCTGTGGTTCTACGGCAACCACCCTCGCTCCCAAATCTCGAAACACACTGGAGCGATTGCCGAGATGTGCACCAATATCAAAGCACAAATCCCCTTTTTTGACAAAATTGCCGTAAAACCGCCTCAGTTTTCGTTGTCCGAACGGCTTGCCGTAATACATCAGATAGGATCTAATAATCCCCAATTGTTTTCTTAATTGCATATCATTTTTTACCTGCCGACGACTAATCGCTCAATCAACACACCGGAGCTAAATCGCAGTTGTAACAAATATGTTCCTACCGGCAGTACCCGACAATCCAAGTCTTCCTCCCCTCCCTGAATAGGATGCTTCATGACTATTTCACCTTCCGGGCTGAATAACACCAATTCGCCTTCATCCGCTCCCTGCCATTTGATTTGTACCAAATCGGTCACCGGATTGGGGAATAGATTCATCTCTAAAGGATAAACACCGTTGTCATCCGCCTTGTATCGCCCGGGTGCAACATTGCCTTCCGTGTTTGACCGCCAGGGACCGGGTGGACAATAAGGGCGAAGAAAGACTTCGACACTGTCAACCCATTCGCAGCCAAACTCATCTACCACATGTACTTCATAAAGAAGGTCGCTTGGAGTAAAACCGGGGGTTATAGCACAAGAAGAGCAAAGGACATATTCGTGAGGAAACCAATGTACCTCTGCTGATGCAGGCACATCCACGTTTAACTCAAACCACTGGTATGGGCAGACCTCGTCAGGGTCGGCTGTTGCCGATGCAATGGCATCTTCTATCGCTTCCACTACTATTTCCCGCTCAATACTACAGCCTACTTCATTCGTCACCCTCACCGTGTAAATGCCACTAGGATCGCCGCCCCAAGCGGGAAGTATCAGACAATGATTCTGAGAAATAAAGCCATTAGAGCTACTCCATAAATACGAATACTCATCGGGCAAACAGAACTCAAAGTCAGTTCCCCGGCAGACTGTCAACAGGCTTGGAATATCTAGCTCTTCCATTGTCAGGACTTCCAATACAGCCGATGCAGAATAAGTACAGTTTTGTTCGGTATAAGTCACCGTGACCGTGTGCATACCAGTGCCGGCGATACTTGGATTAAAGATACCAAGACCTGCATCCACAATACCAATACCTTCCCATTGAAAGCTCCCCGTCTGAGTATTATCTCCTTCTATTGTTGCCACCAAAGATACCGCCTCTCCCGAATCGCATAACACTCCCGGTGATTGAATCACCAACGAATAATCAGGGCAATTTAAAGTCGTACAGGACAATGTCGCAGGTTGGCTACATACAGCATCTCCAATAGCCGTTAATGTGAATGTCACTTCCTGATCTTGCGACAAGCCGTCAACTGTGAAAGAAAGTTCCGTTAAAACACCCTGCGTAAGTATCCCGTTTATATCCAATTGATACTCGTATTCGATTGCATTTGGAATCTCATTCCAATCCCATAAAATGGAAGAAGTCGTCGATTGGCAATTGAGTACGAGGGGTACACTTTCCCGGACATTTATCATTTGTGTAAACAAATTCGATTCGCAACCGGAATCGTTAGCGACTAACAAAGACACCTCTTTTTCACCAACCTCCATCCAATGTACAACAAGTGGATCTTCGGATACCACCACTCCTCCGTCAAAATCCCAGATTGCCTGATACGCACCGCCATTATCATCCCAGTTTATCATTACATCTTCACCCTGACAGGGGGTTTGCGTAGCAAGACTAAAAAAAGCCTGCGGCTCTTCGATAACTGTGACTGTTCCCGATGCCATGTATTCACAGGAGCCCAGAGTATAAGCCAAACTCACCTCATACATACCCACACCACAGGCATCCGAGTCAAATATTCCGGTACCGGCATCCTCAACACAAGCACCAGACCATTGGTAATCACCGCCTGCATTCCCGCCGGTAATCATTGCTTCCAATAACAGCGTATCACCGAGACAGATGGATTGTGGTGGGATGCTAATCACAATATCAGAACAGTCGAGATTACAACTACCCGAGACATTATTGAACTCTCCACAGCTATTGGAAACTGCTAATACAACACCCACTTCTTCCCCCGGACTCAAGCCTGAAACTAATAATTGGCCAGCCTCAACTGCTCCTGTCTGCCCGGTCAGAATAATAGGTTCATAATTCAAAAGCGTATCCACTTCCCACTCAAAAATAATGGATTCATCATCGAATGGATAACAACTCAATTCGGGGTCTGTAATAGAATCACAGGGTAACGAACAGGTCATTTCGGAAAAGGCAGTACAATTACCTCCTCCCAGAGCGATTACTTCCATCGTCACTTCCTCTCCGGGTATTAACCCGTAAAACTTAACCGTCCGCCCCATCCTATCCGGATTCTGCCCCGTCAGGATATTAACATCAAAATCATATACAGAATAGTCTGGGAAACTCTCGATTTGAAAAGTAAGTACATCGTTTTCAGCTTCACAATGAATTACGGGCGGAAGTACTTCAGCCGTAATTTCTATAATAGTTTGTGCCTCAACATAACAAGAATCCTGAATGACCTCCAAGGTTACCGGCGATGCTATAAATTCTGCTACTCCCGGATTAAAGACACCAAGGGATGTATCCACAATACCCCCTCCTGACCAAATATGCAAATCCGTGGCGCTTCCGCCTATTATGTTTGCATCAATCGGAAATGGCACCATTCCTTGGCATATATCTTCCGGAATATTAAACTCAATTGTCAAATCGTCTGCGCAAGCTGTCCCGACTCCACAGGCTATTGAATAAGTATTGGTGCATCCACTATCATCATTAGTGACCCCAAACACTACAATTGACTCTGTTAAAGCATCCATTCCCGTTACCAAATAGGAATTGCCCGAAAATATCCCCTGCTCACCCCTCAGCACATCCGCCTCAAGTGTAAAAGGCTGGCCTGAAATATTATCCCAAGTATATAACACCCCTCCATTGACACTCTGACATTGCAAGCCGTGCATTTCAGATATCGGAAGTACCTCAACAAAAACAGACTTATCAATCAAACAGGTTTCACCGCTTTCGTTCACAACTTCTCCGTAAGCAGTATAATTTTTTGAAACAACAGGACGGATTCTAAGCACCTCCTCATCCGTCAAATCCCAGTGAACATTTTCGACACCTATCCCGCCCCATGCATAAATCGAAATAAATTCATCGCGGCAAACAGTGAGCGTATCCCCTTCACTCAAATGCAAAGCAGGAGTCGGATTAATGAACTTTTCTCCACGCAGAACACACCCATTAGACAAAGTCGCTTCAAGAGAGTAAGCACCCGGATCAGTAGCACTAAACGTGCTGTCCGTGCCTATTAAAACACCGTAATACATCCATTTGTACTCAATAATATCATCGAATTGAACGCTCAATACAGGATTTTCAAAATTACAGTCTTCCGGGTAGGTACTTATTATTTCAACAGAAGAAGGAAAGGAAGATTCCACCTCGATTTCCTTTTTTGCGCAAGTACCATCCACTTTATTTCGCAACAAAATAGAATAAGTTCCAGGACATAAGTCATCCACGATAAATGGCGGTTCGCAATACTGGCAACCTTCAATATTTTCTCCTACCGAGTCAAACAAAGCAAAGTCAAAAGTTGTCCCAATCGGCAAATTTTCTTCAGGAGAAACCTCTAGTCTGCCGGTACATGGCTCCCCACATTGGCTATTTTCTATATTTACCACTATATCGAAAGTATCCGTGCAGCAAAAAAGTTCAGCAGGGTATTCATGTGGAGGTGGGATCAGCATGCAAGGACCAATATCATAAGAACCTGATTGCGAATCGGTCAATACCAAAATCGAAACCCCCAAATCATTGAGAGAATCCATTGAACAAGTCTTCGTTTGTAGTGACCAACAAAAAGTAATCGGATCTCCTAAATTACTCGGATTTGAATCGCCCCAATTATTTCCCGGATCATCATCAATTACGCCGGTACTTTCTACACATTCAGTTCCAGATGAAGACTCAAAAGCAAATCCGGGACCAAATACATTGCCGGAATTACATCCCTCCCAATAATTATACCAATCCCAAAAGCCATTCGAATGCTCCGGAGGAAGAGAATCAATCTGAAGGGAATTTAAATCCCAACCCTGCCCAAAAGAAATCTCAATACTATGTAGCCACTCGGCAGTAGAGGAAAACTCCCAATCGGAAATGGTCAAACAAAAGTGGACCCGGCGTCCTTCGTCATAGACTCCGCCAACAGGGAAAGGCGATTGTTGTAAATCAATAGAAAAGGTGCAATCCGATTGTGCAGAAAGGCTTGTGAATAATATCAATAGCCAAAAGAATGAAAATGTTCGTCTCATTTTTCGTTTTAGTTTTGATAGATGCTATACAAGTACCCCCAAAGGTAAGAAATAATTTTGCCTACTCCAACAAAATTATCATTTATACTTTTCGGATACGAAGCATAAAAGCCTCTCTCAGTGCTTTGCTCAGGGGGAGCATTTTCGTGCCAATGACGATGGTGTTATCCTCAATTTCATCGACGTGATTCATGTTGATAATGAATGACCGGTGAATGCGCTGAAAGATAGCAGTTGGCAATTGTGCCTCTATTTTTTTCATGGGCATGGATAACAGATAGGTTTTATTCTTGGCAACTATTTGACAATAATTGCGCTCCGCCTGAATGTACAAAATGTTATCAAACAGAATTTTCACCATTTTCCTGTTATAGCAGATAAAAATCCTGTCGGGTAGGGCGTAAAAGTCGCTAACGTCTTCCTTTGATTCCTCTTGTTCGGATGCCAAATTAGACATTCGTTCGATTGTCAGCTCCAATGTTCTTTTTAGATTGAGCCTGTTAAAGGGCTTGGAAAGAAAACCGTAGGGCTTGGTTGCTTTAGCACGTTGAAAGGTAGCTTCGTCTGCATTTGCGGTCAGAAAAACAACGGGAATAGCGCATTGCTTTTGGAGCAGGCCAGCCAGTTGGATACCGTCCATTTCTCCTTTGAGATTGATGTCTAGCAAGACGATATCCGGCGGCTGTTGCTGTATCTGCAATAATGCCTCCTCTGCCCGGGGCATTATTCCCATGATATCGTAGCCTAATTCAGATAGATAAACCGATATTTTGGCACCGATAATCATTTCGTCTTCAACGACTAATATTTTCATTGTATCCATTTTCAGGCTCCTTTTTTTAGTTTGAAATCAAAATAGACAATAGTGCCGTTATTTACTTCTTCCTTCATCGTTCCGTTCAATTGCCGTGTCAATAAACTGATTAGTTGCCCGCCAAAACCCGTTCCTTTTGCTGCGGGGGAATCAGATTTCCCAATGCCATCATCGGAGACAATGAGGCGCAATATACTTCCTCCCAGTTTTTCAAGTTTGATTTTCACCTGCCCTTTTTTATTGTCGGGGAAGGCGTATTTTAGCGCATTTGTCAATAATTCATTGACGATTAGCCCCAGAGGAACGGCAGTGTCAACGTCTAATTCCAATTGCTCCATAGCGCACTCGATTTTGACCCGCTGCTCTGCGCCGAAAGTGTCGAGAATACTCTCTCCGAGATCGAGGAAGTAATCCTTCATTTCGATGGCGGCCAAATTATCACCCTGATATAATTTCTGGTGTACAATGCCAATAGATTGCACTCTGTTTTGTCCCTCCTGCATGGCGTCTTTGATTTTTTGGTCATCGACCTGTGAGGACTGCAAAAGCAAGAGACTGGAAACAACTTCGAGATTATTCTTCACGCGGTGGTGAATTTCTTTGAGCAGTAGTTCGTTTTCTGCATTTTTTGCGGCAAGCAATTTATTTGCTTTTTTTCGTATCGTTAGATTGCGGTAAAAATTGAAGGCGAAAAAAGCCAAAATGGTAGCAAGTGCCAAGCCCAACCATTTGACGAGTTTTTGTTCCTTAATGACCCGTTCTTGGGAGGTAATAGTCGCTTCCTTTTTCTCTGTTTCGTATTGGGTACGAAGTTTTGAGATGGTCGCATCGCTCTGAACAGAAGCAGTGCTAT
>JALVDO010000785.1 GCA_027008975.1 Saprospiraceae bacterium
TCCCTTGACCAAGCCAGAAAAAGATACCTGTCAATATTGCTACGGTCACGCCTGCCAACTGCCAACGGTGACTTGGAGCGAATAACCCTTCGAAGAATTCCTGTAGCCGCAGGAGAAGTGATGGCGTACTTTCAGCAGCAGCCCTCGTTTGCTGTGTTTGAGCGAGGGTATTCATCACCGACTCTTCCAGCGATTCAAAATAATCAACGGGAACTCTATATGGATTATTCCTTTGCATTTTTGCCAATTTTGGCGAAATGTCTAATAATTCTTCTCGTATGTTTGCGTTTTCCTTCATTATATCCTATTTTGTTCCATTCGCTATTCTACTTTTAAGCTTGCCTCTATTTTTTTTACAGCGTGATGAAAGGAGGCTTTTAGTCCGCCGACAGATGTTTGCATGACTTCAGCCATTTCCTTATAGCTCATCTCGTCAAAGTAGCGCATGACAAATACGGCCTTTTGCTTTTCCGGTAGTTGGGCGATGGCTGCGTGCAACAATGTCTGTGCTTTATCTCCGTCGAAATACGAATCGGCTTTCAACTGGTTATAGATATTGCTATCCACATCATCAAGCGCACTCATTTGTCTTTTTTTCCTTTTGTTCAGAAAGGTAATCGCCTCGTTGGTTGCAATCCGGTAGAGCCAGGTAAACAACTCTGATTTTCCTTCAAAACGATGGATGTTTCTAAATACTTTGATGAAACAATTTTGCATCACATCATTAGCATCTTCATGCTCTGTGACCATCCGCCGGATATGCCAGTATAAGCGCTCGCTATACTTCTGCACCAACAACCTGAACCCACGCTCCTGCGTATGGTCATTCGCCAGTAAATCCAGTATTTGCTTATCCGGTAAATTTGTCATTAATGCCTGCAATGTTCCCCATTTTGAACCTTTGACTCTTTAATCCAAAAATGGTTTAATATGAATGAATAAATTTACTTTACAAAAGGGCGAAGCACTTCCTCAATCTCTCGATCCGTACTATTAACACCGATAATCAAGCCATTAGGGCTGATAAGGAAAGACGTCGGAATAGCGGACACATCATAGAGAGCGGCAATTTGCCCCGATTCATCCAATATATGGTACTTCCAATACAAATTATCTTCTTCAATCGCCGCTTTCCAGGGCTTTTCGCCCTTTTTCTCCAATGCGACACTCAAAACAATGAATTTTTTAGCATTTTTGAAAGAAGTGTGTTCGTATTTTTTATATAACTCCACTACTTTGGGGTTTTGTCGGCGACACGGTCCGCACCAACTTGCCCAAAAGTCGATTAGGACGTAATTTTCCTTCAAATCGGAAAGTTTCAATGTTTCACCCGTTATCAGCTTTGCCGAAAAATCAGGGGCTGTTTGTCCATTGATAAAGTCCGGTTGTCGTAAGTAACATCCGTTGAGGAAGAGTGTGATGGCTCCAATCCAAATCGTGTTGATGATTAATTTACTCATAATAGTATTAATTCTGTTTTCAAACAACTTCTAAGTTATACTTTAAGCGGGATAAATAACCGATTGTGCAAGATGTAAGTTTTATCAATTAAAGTATTTATACTGACACGGGATTCGCGGTAATATATCTCGTCGTCAGTATATGCTGACACGGGATTCGCGGTAATATATCTCGTCGTCAGTATATGCTGACACGGGATTCACAGTAATATATCCCGTCGTCAGTATATGCTGACACGGGATTTAAATTATTTCTATTTTCGGAAATTTACCCCGTCGTCAGTATAACAATGCAAAGTTCCAAAAGGATGCATCGCTCGAGATTGTACGACGAAATTAGTAATATATTGTTGGAGCAAACAATAACTTCATCATTTG
>JALVDO010000786.1 GCA_027008975.1 Saprospiraceae bacterium
TGGAGCCATAATCGGAAGCTAACTGATAAGCCTCCACTGCCGCTTTTGATTTGGAAGAAACAGGTAGAAAAAACTGGGCATTACTGTAAGTTACTTGCCCTAGTAATAGAGCAATAGATAAGAGTATCGATTTCATAATTAGTGATTTTTTGTAACTACTTACGTGTACACAGCAATTCCCAATGTGATCAAATATTTAGAGTTCTCCCGCAAATCTCGCAGATCACCGCAGATAAATTCTGCGTAAATCTGTGAGATCTGCGGGAAATCAATTATTTTTTAAGCTTTTTCGTTGCTTGAAACATGACAAAAACTCCACATGGGGAATTGTTGACGTACACACCATTTTTGCTAAAAAACGGGTACACCTAAGTAGTTACGATTTTTAAATGATTAAATTATTTATATTTCTCCCAATAAAGATTAGGAGACCTTGCATCCACCGTCCTGTCAAGTGGCAGCACAATGTCATCGAGTAGTAGTTCACCCGGCTCATCTATTATATAGAAAACCTCAGACTGATAAGTGAAGTGTCCCACCATACGAACCTCAATGCGATAACTGCCCGGGGTAAGATTGCTAAGGATAAAAGCACCGTCTTTGCCAGATTCTTCCCATTTTAAATAAGTGCTGTCAGCCGAAGCGAATAAAAGAATATTGGCAAAAGGCAATGGTTTTCCTGATTCCTCAATAATACGCCCCTTCACTTGCGTCTGGCCAAAGAGGACATTACCGAAACAAATTGCGGTAAGCAAAAGCAAAAATTTGATTAAGTGTGTCATATTTCCGAAGCCGGAGCTACATCCCGTGATTAATATCTTTTTCATCGTTCGAGTTTTAGTGAATTGATGCAACAAACTTAAAGGCAAAAATTGGAATCCTTCGGCTATATTGTCCGAATGGTGGATATGACTGTCCGAATGATTATTTTCTTTGACCGAGTAGCATTTGTGGCAAATTTTTGATACTTTTGTTTTATGAAAAAACACTTATTCCTCTTCACTTTCCTTCTAGGACACACATTTCTTTTGGGGCAAACCTCAAAATTAGATAGTTTGGAATCTGTTTTTAAACTCAAAACCATTGATGCAGAGAAGCTAGAAGTAGTCAAACAAATGGTGGATTTGGCTTTTAATTCTGATATTGCATTAGCTCTGAAATATGCAAGGCGGGGTGTGATGCTTGCCGATCAGACAGACGATAAAAATTGGCAACCCCGATTCTACGAAATGGAAGGGCGAATGCACGCCAACCTTTTACAACTCGATTCCGCTACACTTTTTTTTGACAAAGCCATGGCCGGATATACCGCCATTGACAACAAAAAAGGACAGGCAACAACCGCCTTTAAAATCGCCTGGGTACACCGAAAAAAGGAAGAAATCGACAAGGCAATGGATGCCGACCTCAAGGCATTGCGCCTGATGGAAGCATTAGATGATCAAGAGGGTATTGCCAATGCACTTGGGAGGGTCTCAGGTGATCTGAGTAGGCAGGGACAACTGGAGGATGCCTTGGAATACGCACAAAAATCCATTGCTATATGTGAGAAAAATGGCTTCAAAGGAGAACTGTTTTACGCCTTAATTGCCGCAGGGGATGTCAGTATTGCTGATGAAAAACCGGCACTCGCCTTGGAGTATTATAATAAGGCGCTCGTGCTGGTTTATAAATTGAACATGGGCTCGGCAAGCTTAGCGGACATTATCAATAGCCGCGGAAATGCCCTGAAACGGCTGGGACGGTACGAGGAAGCCCGCAAGGATTACCAGGCTTGTTTGGAAAATGCCCAAAAAGCCAATTACCCCAATGCAATCTCCGTGGCTTACAGTAATCT
>JALVDO010000787.1 GCA_027008975.1 Saprospiraceae bacterium
GTTTGCTATATCGTTTTAGATTACAGGGCTACGCCCCTGATTAATTCATTGCTACTTGTTGTTACGAAGATGTTGGGGCTACGCCCCTTGTTTTACGAAGATTACAGCTACGCCCCTGATTTGTCCATTGCTTCTCGTTGTTACGAAGATGCTAAGGCTCCCCCCCTTGTTTTACGAAAATTACAGGGCTACGCCCCTGATTAGTCCACTACTCCTCGTTGTTACGAAGATGTTGGGGCTACGCCCCGTATTTATTTAGTGGCATCTGATTTACAAAAATAGCAACTACTCGGGTACTCACTATAGAATCTACTTGGAGCGTTAGCCCCTTAATCTTCATAATTAAATGGACTATAAAAAATGAAAGGGGCGTAATTAGTCAATAAACTTAACGACAATTTCGATTTCAGCGAAGCGGCGAAACATTTCCATCACCCCGCAGTAACGCTCAACAGATAAATCGACACACTTTTGCAATTTCTCCTTTTTGAGGTTTTTGCCGTAAAAACGGTATTCCACCCGTACTTTTTTGTAGTACTTGGGATGCTCATCTGTTAGTTCGCCCGTGACGTCAATTTGCAAATCATCCGGTACAGCTCGCATTTTTTTCATGAGGGAGGCTACATCCATTCCAGTACAACCGGCAAGGGATGTCAGCATTAAAGGTTTAGAGCGCGAGCCCTTTCCCTCTCCCCCAACAGACTCAGCGGCGTCTAAAGGGATAACCGCTCCGGGCACCTTTGCTTCAAACTGCATTTTTCCTTTCCAATCTACTTCAACTTTATGTGTCATGTGTTATTATTTTTATTTTCATACAACTTCGATTTTGTCCGAATCACCCCTAAAAACAACCCCAAAAAGGGATGAAAGTTGGAAAAAGTTGAAAAAAACTTGAAAAACCGAAAAAATATGACTAACTTTGTGTTTATTATTATGACAAAAAATGTCAACATGAAGAGCAATGGATTACATATCACCTTGCAAAAAGCAAGAAAAGGATTGGGATTAAGCATGCAAGAGGTCTCTCGACGTACGGGAATCGCTCAAGCTCTGATTAGTAAATTTGAAAACAATTATCGGCTTCCAACAGACGAACAGCTAAAAGCTTTTTCGCAGCTGTACCAATTATCCTACGAAGAATTGCGCAAGCAAAAAAAGGCAGAGAAGATTGTGTATATGCTATTGGAAGATGAAGATGCCCTTTCCATCCTCCACGTTGCAGAGTCGCGCATGGAGTACCTAAAGAGTTCTCCAAAAGCAGTAGAATATCCTATTTCAGAGGAGGTGGCAAAGCAACTCAATCACATTGACTCCCTTAAAAGGCAATGGCGTAAAAACCAGCCGCTCAAGGGAATTCAATTGGATAAAATGCGGGAGTACTTTGCCATTAATTACACTCATGAAAGTAACCGCATAGAGGGAAATACTCTGACACTGCAAGAGACCCAGTTGGTAGTTAATGAAGGATTGACGATTGGAGGCAAATCAATGAAGGAGCATTTGGAAGCTATTAACCACGCTGAAGCTGTCAATTTCTTGTACGACTTGGTGACTTATAAGGAGGCTTTTGACCAAAGGACGCTTCTCGATTTGCATAGCCTAATACTAAAATCTATTGACAAGGAGAATGCAGGTAGGTACCGCATGGTACCCGTCCGTATTTCGGGAAGCACGCATATTCCACCACAGCCCTATATGCTAGGGAAGCTAATGGAAGAGTACTTCGAGTGGTATGGCGAGCAGAAGGACAAGCTTCATCCTGTAATTCTCTCTGCTGAGATGCACGAGCGTTTGGTGAGTATCCATCCCTTTATTGATGGGAACGGACGCACTGCAAGGCTGGTTATGAACCTGATTTTGTTGCAACATGGATATCCCATTGCTATCCTAAAAGGGAATATTGATGCCCGAATGGAGTACTACAAGGCATTAGAGAGTTGCCAGGCAAACAACGAGCCGGAGCACTTCTATCGCCTCGTTGCCAACGCCGTGGAGCGCTCTATTGAGGAGCATTTGGCATTGGCTGGCAGATAAATTCACACGGCTGTTTTCCTCAGCCGTGTGAAAGCCAGTCTGTTATTTTATTTTCACAAAAGAAGAAGTGACAGCCTCCCTTTCGTTACTAACCAATAGACTGTACTGCCCGACCGCAAGCTTAGAAACATCTATTGGCAAAACGAACTTATCCACCACCTTGATCGCGCGCTCCTCCTTTATCAACCTTCCTTCCATGTCGAATATTTGCAGAACAATAGTGCCTTTCCAGTTGTTTTGCAGCCGCATCTCCATAGCCGAAGATGCCGGATTGGGAGTTATTCGCAACTGACCATTATTCGCAACAACCGGAGTCCTGACAGCTGAATCCGGATCGTATTCAAATGCTCCGATATCGACATTTCCTATTCTATCGGCTCCCGTTATATCTGTTCCGGGGGCACCGTCAGTAACACCGGCGTTAATACAGGGACTTCCGGTATTTAACCTAAAATCATCATTTCCGGCATCGACAAAAAGCGGATCTAAATCCTCCCCATTAATATCCAGCGCATGCGTAAGGATTGATTCCATTGTGGCATCAGCGGAGAAGTTTCCGCCATTGGAGACAACCGTCGTTGTTCCTGCCTCCACGGCATAATTGTTTCCATCCGGATTGTAAAACAAATTATTTTGCAGGGTCAATGTGGAGTTCACCTCTGACTCTCCTGTCCAGGTAGCAATACCATTTGCCAAAGCACCAACGTTATTGGCAAGGGTTGAATTAATAATGCTGACGTTTAGGGTTGAGCTATCAATGGCATTCATTGACATTACACCTCCTGTACCTGTTCCATCGACAAAATTATTAATAAATAATCCATTGCTAATATCCGTATCTATATTATTGACATTGAGGGCTCCCCCTTGACTTTGTGCCAAATTGAGGTTAAAAGTAGAATTAACAATATGCATTTGCCCTCCATCTACATCGCTCTCATTAGCGGAAATGGCACCTCCGAAATTCGCTTGATTTCCGATAAAAGTACAGCTATCTACCGTCATATCTATATCGGCAAAGAAGGTAAAAGCACCTCCGTGATTTTCTGCTACATTGCTAAAAAAGTCAGTTCGAGTAATACTTGCCCGCGTTGAATCCGTCTGGAAGTAAATAGCTCCTCCCCAGCGCGCATTATTTTCAGTGAAGGAACAATCCTCTAAATCCAACTCGGCACCAAAAGCATTGATGATAGCTCCTCCACTAGTCGCTGCGATATTGCCACTAAAGCTACAATTCCGCATAGTTGTATACGTGCTGTCGCTTCCATTGGAAATTGCTCCGCCAAAGGTAGCGGCAGAAGCATCAAAAGAACAATTCTCAAATATACAGGTCTTATTCGTGCCTGCATTATAAATCGCTCCGCCATCCTGATTGGCAGATGAATTCGTAAACTGACAATCTCGCATGGTAAAGCTTGTTTTCCAAAAGTAAATACAGCCACCATAGCCTGTCGTTTCACTCACACTTGCGCCATTTCCATCAAAGACACAGTCTTCGATAATGATTAGGTGTTCCTGAAACGGATCAATGGTTCGGTTGTCATTATAAAATGCTGCCGCATTTTGTGCCAAATTTCCCGTAAAAGTACAGCCCGTTATGGTTAAATTTATGGATTGCCAGTTGAACATAGCACCACCAAATCCCACTTCATTCAAATTGTTGGAAAAAGTACAATCCTCAATATCAACACCAATGCAAAACGAAGGGTAAAGCGCCCCGCGATTGATATTGTTTTCATTAAAAGTACAGTTGGAAACCGTCACTCCAACCAAGCCCCTGAGCTGTACTGCAGCCTGACTTAGGGCTTTATTGTATTCAAAAACGCAACCTTCAATCAAAGCCCCAAATGATAGATTTCCAACGATATGAACGGCGGCTCCTGTATTGGCAAAATTCTGCTTAAAAACACAATTTCGCAATGTCACCGGGCTGTAAGAGAAGAGGCCTCCCCCTGCCCAATAGAATCGATCGACTCCATCTTCAAATACATTTGTCTGCCCCGACACTACCATCAGCCCATCCAGCACGACATCTGTCAATAAGCTATCAACATAGACGACGTGTAACACATTGTCTTCTTTGTTATTGTCAAAATCACCGTCTGTATCATTTCCTGCAATATCACCACTCAAAATAACAGGATTAGCGCTAATATCTCGCTGCTCAAGGTTCGTTTCGGTACCGGCAAAACCTCCATAAACCTCGATATTGGCACCCACCGTAAAGCGAGAATTGTCATCGGGGGTTCCTCCGCCCGGAAGATAGACGCCGGAGGCAATCCATATCTCACCTGAAGACGTATTGTTCAGTGCATCCGATAAATCGGTGAAGGCATTTTCCCAAGAGCTCCCGTCATTCGCACCTGTGGCGGCTTTATTTACATAAGTAATCTGTGCCATCAACCCAAAAGCAGGGATAAAAAAAATCAAAATTGTAAATAGCTTTTTCATCAATAAAATTTTAATTGTTGGTAAAAGAAGTTGTTAACAAATAGTGCCACAAGTTAGTAAAAAATTTGATTCCAAGAAAACCCGGTTTTGGAATTTTTGATATTTCTTATACCTTTATCCTTTCAAAATATCTTCCATCAATGAAAAGATCAATACCTTCCTTTTTTCTATTCGGACTGTTACTCATCCTTCTATTTAGACAAAATACACCACCGGAAGCGTCCACCCCAACCGGGCTTCAGCCCAATGAATGGCTATTTCGGCAACGTGCCTACCCTACCGGTAAAATTGACCAAAAAACATACCGGCAGGCGCTTAAATATAAGAGCAATAAGACTGGCAATCATTCCTCCCTTTCAAAATCGCTTAATCCGTGGTATGCCCAAGGCCCTTTTGTAGTTGAAGGACGAATTACTGATATTGAAATAACTTCCACTTCACCTCAAACACTTTATGTTGGAGCTGCTTCGGGGGGCATTTTCAAATCGCCGGATATGGGCGCTAGCTGGATTTCGATATTCGACGATAACAACGCGCTATCCATAGGAGATATGGCTCTCGCTCCCTCAAATGAATCCATTGTTTACGTCGGAACAGGGGAAGCCAATGCCGGAGGCGGATCACTGGCTTATGATGGCGATGGTGTGTATAAGTCCTTGGATGGTGGTGATTCATGGATTCACTTAGGGCTGGAGGACGTTGGTAGCATTGGAAAAGTAATAATCGACTCCAACAATCCGGATGTCTGCTATATTGGTGCTATGGGACATCTCTTTGAGAACAACGAGGAACGTGGCGTATTCAGGACAAAAGACGGTGGAGAAAGTTGGGAAAAGGTACTTTTCATCAACGACTCTACAGGAGTCATCGATTTGGCGATTCACCCTACCCAACCGGATATTATCTATGCAGCAACCTGGGAGAGAATTAGAAGGGTTAATCGTCGTTCTTACGGTGGTACTTCTTCGGGTATTTACCGGAGTATGGACGGAGGAGATAGCTGGCAGAGGTTAACCAATGGGTTGCCCGGGAGTGCCGGTAGAATTGGAATTGCCATTTCTCATTCCAATCCCAATATTCTTTACGCTATTTATTCTGACGCAACAACAAGCCATATAGATAACATTTACAAATCAACTGACGGCGGAAGCAGTTGGACTCCCGTGAGTAAAGAGGGCATCGCCAGTGTTCCGTATATGTGGTGGTTCGGGAAAATATACATTGACCCATCTGACCCCAATTTGGTCTATATTGCGGGTTTCAACAACCACAAATCTACAGACGGGGGCAATAGCTGGACGACGATTTTCTCCGGTGTTCATGTCGATCAGCATGCTATATGCATCAATCCACTTAACCACGATATGATTCTTTCGGGTAATGATGGCGGCCTATTTCTCAGTGAAAATCAGGGAGCGAGTTATCAAAAAATCAATGGACTACCGATTACTCAATTTTACACCTGCGAGATGGACTTCAACGACCCTTACCGGCTATTGGGAGGTGCACAGGACAATGGTACGCTAATGACTAACGGAGCACCAGACGAATGGTCGCGCATTTTCGTGGGTGATGGTTTCAGGTGTTTGGTCGATCCATCCAATAGTGACATCGTCTATGCGGAATACCAGTACGGCAACCTTGCCAAATCTACGGACGGGGGTTCCACTTTCATCCCGGCGACCAATGGCATCTCCAATTCTGACCGCTTCAATTGGAATACGGCAGTAGTTATTGACCCCACGGAGCCTTCTATCCTTTACTACGGTACCAACCGGTTGTATAAATCGGAAGATGGGGCAGAAAATTGGGAGCCAATCAGCCCTGATTTATCGAGTAATCCCTCCCAGTATAATTTGTTGTATGGGACTATCACCTCTATCAGTGTATCTCCCATTGATAATCAAATCATCTGGGTGGGAACAGATGATGGAAAAGTACAAGTCACTGACGATGGCGGCAATAATTGGCTGCTGGTATCACAGGAACTGCCCAATCGCTGGGTGACGAGTGTCTGTGCCGACCCCTTCGCTGCTTCAAAGGCTTATGTTAGTTTTTCGGGATATAGAAACGGAGAAAATATTGGGCATATTTTCAGCACCAGCAATCTGGGAAGCGATTGGATAGATATTACCGGAGACCTACCGGATATTCCCGTCAACGAGGTACTGATTGCAAAGGAAGATTTGATACATATTGCTACGGATATTGGAGTATTCTTCAGTATGGATGAAGGGCAGACTTGGGAATTGGAGGGCGTGGGGCTACCCAATGTCATCGTGACGGACCTCACCTATCACGCACAATCGGACAAACTATTGGCGGCAACTTATGGACGAGGCATGTACCTCCTCTCATTAAATACCGGTGTAGGCTTCGATACTCCCGAGTACAATTTGACTATCACTGCCTTTCCTCTTCCCTTCACCGACAACTTAAACTTGTCTCTAACCACTCCTCAAAAGGGAGAATACCACATTCAAGTGTACAATGCTTCAGGGAAATTGGTACTTGCGAGAAAAGTATTGTCAGTGGAAGGAGAAAACGTCATTTCCTTTCCGATGGATGATTATCCTTCCGGAGTTTACTTTGTTGAGGTGATGGATGGGAAATATTCGATACGGGAATGGATTAAGGTTTTAAAGCTTTAGTTTTTCTTTCCCTTTTTTTCTTTTCATCACCGTGATTTTTGAAATCACGGTGATGAAAAGAAAAAAAGGGAAGAAAACATCTCAAAGATTCACCTGAGTACCAATTACGATACCAAAGCTTTTGGCGTCTCTATCACTCCATGTCTCGCCCGGGTCTGCAAAGTTGCCGCCGCTTATCCAGTTGAGTGGAGAATAGCCTTGTGTACTAAAAACTTCCGTAAAAAGTTTGGCAGTGTTGTTGTACTTAGCAGAGAAACCAACTACAGATTGGTTTTGTCGTTCCCATGGTGCACCATTGGCTCCAGCCACAAAGTTGGAGAATTCGCCGGAAAGGGCATATTGCCAGTTTCCCTTTTGTGCAAAAGT
>JALVDO010000788.1 GCA_027008975.1 Saprospiraceae bacterium
CTAACTCTGCGTTGCAAAAATCCTTACGTAGCTTTGGCTATGCGCGGTTTTTGCGCCTTGATTTAGGCTAAAATCTAACGCAATTTTATGATGACCTAATTTTGACCACTTACTTATGAGAATAATATTACTAGATAATTCTCACAAATTCGTATAGACTATTCTGTTGCGCACAAGCAGAGAAAAGAAAAAACCGTAACTTTGAAGAAAAATAGATGATAAAGAGAGACGAAATATTATCTTTTTTAAGAGGGCGAAAAGAGGAATTGTTCTCTGATTATCAATTAGTTAGAATTGGTTTATTTGGCTCGTTTGCAAGAGACGAAGGAACGGAGGATAGTGATATTGACCTTTTAGTTGAATTTCAGCCGAATACAGAAAACCTATCAGAAAAGAAATCGAAGATCAAAATGCTGGTCGCCAAGAAGTTCGATAGAGAAGTGGATTTATGTAGAGAAAAATACATCAAGCCTTATTTCAAATCTCAAATCCTACAATCCGTCATTTATGTCTGAAAAAGATAGGGGGAATCTATCGGCGATAGTCGACAGTTGCTCAAAAATCGAAAAATTCACTGATGAGATTCGGGATGCAGATTCCTTCTTTGCAGATGAAAAAACATTTGATGCCGTATTGATGAATTTTGTGATAATTGGTGAAGCTGTGGCAAGACTGACCGATGAACTTAGAGAAAAAGAAACTCAAATTCCTTGGACAAAAATAAAAGGGTTCAGAAATATTGTTGCCCATGATTATTTTGGAGTGGATGCAGAGGAAGTATGGCAAATAATCAAAAATAACCTTCCTGAATTAGAAAAAGAAATCAAGAAAATAATGAATGAAAAATAGTCATCGCCGCAAGCAGTTTTATTTTTTTGTTGGAGATTGATGGTTGTGTCGGTTCGAGCGGGAACACAAATTTCATTTGACTTTTCCACATAGCATCCGTCAAAACAAAAAGCATTTCAATTGGGAATGAATGCCGAACAATTAAAAATTTTTTATGAACAAAACAGAAACAGCTAACAAGCGGGTTTTTACCCGTACCGTAATCATTGGGGGGATTTTGCTCGCCCTTTTATTGACCTTATTACAAATGGCAATGAGCCGGGTTTTTCCGGAGGCAGACAAGCTGAGTAATGGTATTCATCTGGCACTAAAATTATTGTTATTTTGGCTGGTCGTTACCAGTTCTGTCCGCACTATTTCCAAAATCCGCCGGCACATCTCCGCCTTGTGGTTATTGCTCGCCGGCATTTTGATTTCGGCTGGCGGTGTACTTTTGCATTTGTTGTCGATGCAACTCATTGCTTCCACCAAAGAACTGGATATGATTATCAACTACAAATCCCTATTGTTTTTCACCGCAATTGGATTTATCGCTTCTGTCATTTCGATTATTAATAATAAGGTGAAAAGCACCTTTTGGGGAAATGTTCTGGAGGTCGTTTTTATTGCTGTTGTGGCTTTGATTTTATTTTCAGTATAACTACCCCACAGCGACAAGGCGATAACCTCCCTCCCTCCCTTCTTCCCTTTGGTCGGGCGGGATGGGAGCCAGCAAGTTATCACCTTGCAGGCTTGGTCATCCGGTTATAAATCACTTCACCACCAAAATAGGAATTTGATGATCCAGAGAAATGACTTTTTCTGTCACGCTACCCATTAGCAGCAATTCCACTTTGGAGTGTCCTCTGGCGCCCATGATGATGAGATTGACATTTTTGGTCTCGGCGTAATCCCTGATATAATGCCCGACTCCCGGCTTTTTGCGTTCCTGTAGGACAATATTAATCTTCTCATGCTCACCGACATTGGAGGTAATAAAGTTG
>JALVDO010000789.1 GCA_027008975.1 Saprospiraceae bacterium
AAAAATAATTTCGCCTGATGCCTGGTCGCCACGACTAAAGTACACCTTGTATTTTGAAAATACGGGGAATGGTTTTGTTAGAGATTCAGTCGTTACTAGACAAAAAGTATCGCACTTTCTATCTCCGGCCAGCTACGCCCTAAATGATTACGAACCAAAGAGAAATGGTGCCTATGGGCTCACTACTTATTGGCATGGTGGAGGGGATTCGCTCTCACACAAACTGACTGCTCCGCCTTCTATTAGCGTTTTGGCTCCTGTCGATACTTTATTGAATCCGGACGATGAAGGCACCGCAGGTTTCTTTCAATATTACTTTAGCGTAGATCCGGCTGTAATCAGAGCCGAAGGAGACACCATTTTGGCAAGCGGAGAAGTACAAATGGATAGCTATGAAAAAGTGGGCTTGGGGTACGCCCCAACCGTATTCAAAAAGGCTCCGCCTATCAGATTACCCTGGCACATAGGTCTAAAGGCGGGCTATAATACCGGAGTTGATTCCGTTGGAGAATTATCCCATATAAGAGGTTTTCATCTTGGACTAACACTGCGTAAAAACATCACGCCTTTCGAAAAGCAATATTATTATTACGAAAAAGTCCCGGACTACTTCTCGGTCTCCGATTTGCCAAAATTGTGGTTTCAAGGAGAATTATTGTTTTCCTCCAACAGTTTTACAATACCTCCGGAGACAGACGCCTACAGCTATGCTTACCTGACCATCCCCTTACAACTTCGATACGTATACAAGGGATATGCCTCCGTTTCCGCAGGTTACGAGGTGGCATTACAGTTGTTTGCAAGAAAGAATAGCGTTAGCGAAAGTTTGCCGCAAAGTTTCACGGATAGAATTGACCGCGGGTATTTTATTGATGGCTGTTTTGGAAATATTTTGGGACGAAAAGGACTTTCAATTGGCTACCGCTTCCACAACAAGACGGGTGTTTATTCAAGCACTAGACACACCTATAGCTTTCACCAAATATACTTACATTATAATTTAAAGTAAGTAAGGTTCGTTTATAGTGTATAAAAACCACGAAGAGCATACCCCCGATTAGTCGGTGGTATGCTTTTTGCATCAACCAACTCATATAATATATATATGCATCGACCCAGTTTCAAGATCAGGACATACCACTTCGCCATCTTTATCAGCTTGCTCTTATCCGTATTCACGGGGTGCGATAATGACGCCAAAGAATGCGCCCCTCAACTGGAAGAGCAGGCAAATCGACTCATGGAGAAATCAGACAAAGTTGATGATTTCTCCACAAAACAAGCACTCTTGCTGAAAGTGATTCGATTAACGGACAGGTGTTACCCTGAAATCTGGACTTTGGCCTACCGAAAGCTGGCAAGATTGCGTAAGAAAGAGACTCAAGATTATCAAACAGCCATCGAAACGACGCAGGAAGCTATCGAGAATGCCTGGTGGGAAGCCGACGTCAATACCGGACAACTATACAACGATCTGGGCGGTTACTATATGATAATAGGACAGTACGGCCAAGCCAAAGACCAATGTGAAAGGGCGCTTCCCCTTCTGAAAACAGCCGAAGAGGAGCAAATCAATAAGATTGCTTACCTCTATCTCAATTTGGGCAAAATCAACATCCAGTTCGGAGAAAACGAACGAGCCATCAATATGCTAAAAGAAGCCAGGGAACGCTACCGAAAATTAAACAATACTCCAAATGTATTGAGCATCTACAGTGATTTGGCATCAGCCTATTGGAACAAACAGGATTTCTCCTCCGCTGTGAAATTTTGCGACGAAGGACTCGCTGTAACTGACATTGACAACTATCCTGACGAACGCATTTTATTAC
>JALVDO010000790.1 GCA_027008975.1 Saprospiraceae bacterium
CGGCAGCTCAAATGCTGCGAGTCCTCCCCAATCGATGGATGATGGAGCCTATTATCAGATAAGAATTGCCGATAATAATGATGCAAGTCCGATGTACCTTCCTACCTTTGGAAGCCCGTTGTTTTATGTTGACCTGCTACCTGAGAGTCCCAATTATAGTTTGAAGTTATTGGTGAATCATTCTACAGACACCAATTACAATCCTTATTACGTTGATACCAATTGCAGTACGACCACGGAGTGTACCGCCTTGAATGGGCAGTTTAGTTTTGTCGGTGCTACACCAATAACTTGTGCCGGAGATCAGGTGCCTTATGATTTGACGTTTTTTGTCGATGTAGATAATGCGGATGTGGTTTATGATGCCACGTCTAACGAAACTGTGGTCACCGTCAAGGCACGGACAACATTGGGAACCTCTAATGTTAGATTTGACCGGGTTGGCTTTTCAGTTTCCCTTTCCAATTTGTTGGCAGGGGTGACATCCGATGATAATGGTTTTACTCATGATAATTTATGGATGAATTTTGATGTTGATGGCAATATTACTTTGAAGCAATTGGGCAATTCGTTTATCTATGATGCCACACCTTCAACAGATTATGTAAACATACACTTTCAGGATGAACCTTTTACTAACTTTGCCGAAGCCAAATTGTTTGAAATACGGATTAAGGCACCGGCAGAGCCCTTGTCAACTGGAGGGACAGTCAATTTTGATTTTGATTACACAAGAGCGGATTTCGCTTATGGCTATGAGGGGGAGTGCTGTAGTCCTGCCTCTGTCTCCAATATGTTGATGCTTGGAGACCCATTCAACGATTATAATTCGGTTTGTGATGGAAGCACGCCTTTCGAATTGTACGTTACCGATTCCGGTTTACCAAATTCTTGCCCCGGCGTTTTTTATTTTCCTGTTTCATTCCGGCCTTATAATGGTGCAGCCGTCCAGGATATTGATTTTACGACAATGAATATCGAAATGGAAATAATGGGAACCCCCGGGATAAGCATTGATGCCACGGAGACTCTAAATAGTTTGAATGCAACAATAGCTGCGGCAGATCCTAATGCCCTGTCGATTAATGGGAATACCATTACCCTTAACTTCACGGTATATAGTGGCGTAATATTATCGACAGACGCTGAATTGTTCACCATTCATTTGGCAAGTGTGACAAATGAGGAAATGAGTGATGTCTATGTTAGGCATTCCGATTATAGCTGGGATATTTATGGTAGTTTGACGCAATGCGTTTCTCATTTGACGGAAGATTATACGGCTGGTGATGAAACTTTGGCTTGTAGTGGGCAGCACGGTGAAATTAAAAGAATTACAGGTGATTTATTTTCTTCCCCTGATTTACAGGTGCGATTAAGTGATCAAAATGCTGATATGAGTATGGAGTGTGCCGGTTCCGATGCTGTGATTACAAATCAGGGCGAGTTTAATTTTTCGCACTGCAGTACTCTAACGGATTTCTCCGTAGGCGTATGTGATATTACATCTAACTATTTGGAGAATGTATCTACCTTTGATTTGATTTTGATTCAAAAATTTATTCTAGGGTTGACCTCATTTGTTGGTTGGCAGCGTATAGCAGCTGATGCCAGTGTGGACGGAACTGTGTCAGCTCTTGATCTTATTGTGCTTCGAAGGTTGATATTGGGAATTGATACAGAATTGATGCAGAATTGGCGTTTTGTAGAAATTCCGTATGACGATTCAGCCTTAACAGGTAACCCGACAACCATTGGTGGAAACGTTGGAGTAGCTTTTCAGGGTTATTATAACAATTTAAGAGGCGTAAATTGCAATTTGGGATTTACT
>JALVDO010000791.1 GCA_027008975.1 Saprospiraceae bacterium
TTATCAACACGGGGAGTATGCCCATGCACCGACGTTTGAGAACCAATATGATGAAGCTTACAATAGTGGAGTAAAAGCATACAGATGCTAAGCCGTTTGTTTACCTTCAAACTTCTTTACTTCCACCTCTTCATTTGCCAAGGCTTCGAATTTGTAGCCAAGCGCATTGAAGTGTTCCAATATCTTTGGCAAAACAATTTTCAGTTTGTCCCATGCCTTTAAACTGTCGTGAAATACGACAATAGAGCCCGGCTTGGCATTGTTCAGTACGTTATTGACGCATTGGTCAACTGTCAGATATGGATCAAAATCACCACTCAGTACATCCCACATAATAATGCGGTAATGGCGTTGAAGGAACTGAGCCTGTTTGGGCTTCAGATGCCCATAAGGCGGACGAAACAAGGACGACTTACTTAGGCGTGCACAACGCCGGATATTATGAAAATACGAGAGGTTGTCAGTCAGCCAGCCATCGAGATGGTTGTGCGTGTGGTTTCCAATACTGTGCCCTTCGTTTTTTACTTTCGCAAAAACCTCGGGGTGTTTGGTGATGTTATCTCCCACGCAGAAGAAAGTTGCCTTGGCGTTATACACCTTTAACTGATTGAGCACCCAAGGAGTTACTTCAGGGATAGGCCCATCGTCGAAGGTTAGAAAAATAGTCTTGTCTTTCACCGGAATATTCCAAGTGAAATTAGGAAAGAAATTTTGGATAAATTTGGGCGTTTTTACTAAATACATACTCTTTTTGTTTTTAGTCGGAGTGGTGCAAGCTGCATTCTTCACACCATTCCGAATACGTTCACGGAACTTTCCCCGAAAGGAAAACTTTCTAATAATATCATGGGTTGTTGTTGAGTGTTTTTTACCTTTGCAGCCATTGCATTAGCAATCCGCCAAAAATAAAGCGATTACAAAAAGTAAATCGCAGGACTTTGCTGCAAAACCTATAAAGGGGGGCGGTCTTTTTTTTGAATTAAGTGAAGTTGCCAATAAAACGGCATAAAGCCGTCAAAAAGAGGAGTTTAGTTGTAGTTGTTAACGTATCAAACAGAAAAACGCTGCATTTTATTCCTCTTTTTTTAAAAAAAAGTCAATTTTAAGACAAAAAGTTTCCTTTTTGAGGAATTTTGATGCGAATAAAAAAAAGTAACTACTTAGGGGTACCTGTAAATAGTTACAAAAAAAAGAATCAATATGAGTAAGATTAGAGTTCGGTTTGCACCAAGCCCGACAGGTGCGCTTCACATTGGCGGTGTCCGTACTGCTCTGTACAATTATTTATTTGCAAAAAACAAGGGCGGCACCTTTATCTTACGAATTGAGGATACTGACCAAAAACGCTATGTTGCTGATGCCGAAAATTACATCATGGAAGCCTTACAATGGTGTGGCATCTCTCCGGACGAAAGCCCTCAGACAGGAGGGGACTACGGACCGTACCGGCAATCAGAACGCAAACACTTATACAAGAAATACGTAGATGCATTACTCGATTCGGGAAATGCCTATATTGCATTCGATACGCCGGAGACTCTGGATGCCAAGCGGCGGGAGATGGAAGCAGAGGGACAGACCTTCACTTACAATGCCTCTACGCGCAAGGCGATGGACAACTCTTATACGAACAGTCTTGAGCAGGTACAAAGTCGAATACAAGCCGGGGAGGATTATGTCGTTCGGTTTAAAATGCCGGAAAAAGAAGAACTCCACTTTGAAGATATTGTCCGGGGGGCAATGAGCGTCCACACCAGTGACTTAGATGATAAGGTGTTATTCAAGTCCGATGGTATGCCAACCTACCACATGGCGAATATTGTGGATGA
>JALVDO010000792.1 GCA_027008975.1 Saprospiraceae bacterium
TTATAAAAATGATATTGCCCCTTGCCGGACTTTTGTTTTTTTGAGAGATATTGAGGGGCTTTTTGAAAGTAATTTGATTAAGGGCGGGTCGTTAGATAATGCCATTGTTATTGCGGATAAAGAAATGGAACCGGAAGCCATTGAATCCTTGGCAAAGAAACTTGGAAAAACAGGATTACAACTTAGTGGCAAGGGTATTCTCAATACCGATTTACGGGCAGATAACGAGCCGGCTCGCCACAAAATGCTCGATTTAATTGGGGATATTGCTCTGCTGGGGCGCCCAATAAAAGGGAAAATAATCGCCACTCGTCCGGGACATCGCGCTAATGTCGAGTTTACGAAACTACTCAAAGCCGCTTATCAAGAACAACAAAAATTTGCGCATATTCCTAAATATGACCCAACAAAAAAGGCGATTATGGAAACGCCCCAAATTGCGGAATGGCTACCACACCGCTATCCTTTTTTATTGATTGATAGGATTATCGAACTTTCTGAAAGCCATGTAGTCGGTATAAAGAATGTTACAGCCAATGAGGAGTTTTTTCAGGGTCATTTTCCGGGCAATCCCGTTATGCCGGGCGTTCTGCAAATAGAAGCAATGGCTCAGACCGGGGGAATATTAGTACTCTCAACCGTTGAAGACCCAGGTAATTACGATACGTACTTTTTGAAAATATCCAATGCCAAATTTAAAGCAAAAGTAACCCCCGGTGATACCCTGATTTTTAAAGTTGAATTAACCGCTCCGATAAGACGCGGAATCTGTCAGGTGAAATCCTCAACTTATGTTGGGAATACCTTGGTGTCTGAGGCAGAAATGGTTGCACAAATTGTCAAGAGGAATTAGTATGTATAAGATTATCAATAATAGCACTATTCACAAGGATGCAACCATTGGGGACAATGTGAAAATAGGTCCCTATTGCTTCATTGACAAAGACGTCGTCATTGGAGATGGTTGTGTTATTGAGCCCAATGTTACTATTTATCAAGGGGCTAGAATAGGGAAGGGGTGTCATATCTTTCCCGGAGCAGTGATATCGGCTATTCCTCAAGACTTGAAATTTGCCGGTGAAAAAACCATCGTACAAATTGGTGATAATACAACTATAAGAGAATGTGTAACCATCAATAGAGGTACAAGTTATGCAGACAAAACCGTCATCGGGAATGATTGCCTGCTGATGGCTTACGCGCATGTGGCGCATGATTGCATTCTAGGAGATCACGTTATTCTTGCCAACAGTGTTAATCTAGCCGGCCATGTAGAACTCGAAGACTGGGTAATTCTCGAAGGTTATGTTGGTGTCCCTCAATTTGTGAAGATAGGAAAGCACAGCTTCATTGCTGCCAAATGCCTCGTCAGGAAGGATGTCCCCCCTTATGTAAAGGCTGCACGAGAGCCGATTGCCTATGTTGGCGTAAATGCGGTTGGATTGGAAAGAAGGGGGTTTGGTAAAGAGGAAATTAAAACCATTCATGAGATTTATCGAGAGTTGTTTGTTATGAAAGGCAATCTGTCTCAAGCACTTCAGATTCTGCGAGAAGAGTATCCTGAATCTGTATTTAAAACCGATATTGTTTCCTTTATTGAAGCTTCTGAAAAAGGCATTATTAGAGGCACAAGGGGAGGGCGTTAGCAGTAGCTTTGGAAGGAGTAACGAATATTTTCTCTTCGAAAAAAGACGATTTTATTTCGAAAAAAAACTAAAAAATTCCGTTTATTTGTTTTTAGTAACTACTCAGGCATCCACTATTTTTGTCCTGAAATGTTCTTTTTTCCCCATGCGGGTGTGGCTTTTTTGTAAAAAAAAAATCTTA
>JALVDO010000793.1 GCA_027008975.1 Saprospiraceae bacterium
GATTAAAGGCGAAACGACGATGCAAGTTCCGGGCATCACGATAGCGGGTACCTGAAAACAAATCGACTTTCCACCTCCCGTCGGCATCAAGACCAACCCATCCTCCCCTCTTATCACGGATGCAACCACCTCTTCCTGCATCGGGAAAAAAGTCTCGTATCCAAAGTATTGCTTCAACACCCCGTATGCTCTTTCCATTTCTTTTGTCAATAACATTATTACAAAAGTAGAAAGTTTATTGTGAACGAACGACTACTCCGTATTTTTATGTAAAAAAAATGACAAACCTCAAATTTTAGCATTAAAAAAAAAATCAGAAAAATAAAATAATTACCTTTGGCTCCCGAAGAGAGTTTATTGTAACAAAATAAACTTTGATATTTTTAATATTCATCAAAATTAATTTATTAAAATGAAAAGATTTTTACTTTTTACCCTTTCAGCTCTTTTGATTACCGGCTCTATCAATGCGCAGGTTCAACGCAAAGTACTGCTGGAAGAATTCACCAACGCATCCTGCGGCCCGTGTGCCAGCCAAAATCCTGACTTTAATGCACTGCTCGATGCTAACGAAGACAAAGCTATCGCCATTAAATATCAGGCACCATTCCCCGGCACTGACCCCATGAACGCACACAATCCGGACGAAGTATCGACAAGGCTGGACTATTACTCTGATTTGACGGGTGTACCAACTGCTTACATAGATGGAGTAGCAGGAAATGATGACTACGCTGATGGAGCGGGTGGATGGGATATTGCCGGCGGCGGATATGCCGGTGGTCCCTACGGTTACAATCAGGCAGTTATCGACTATGCTCATGCGCTAATGACACCCATTAGTATCGCAGTTGACCACACTATTAGTGATGATTTGAGTACCATCACCATCGATATAACAATTACAAATACCAGTGCGGAAGACTTCACGCTATCACAGGGCAAACTGAGAGTTGCTCTTGTTGAAAAACAGATTTCTTTTGCGACCCCTCCGGGATCAAATGGAGAGACTGAGTTCTTCGATGTCATGACAAAAATGTACCCTGATGCCGGCGGTACCGACGTGCCAACGATTGCAGCAGGAGCATCCATGGACTTCCACTTCGAAGAAGCCATTCCGAATTACATCTACAATTACGGTAGCTTGGAGGTCGTTGCTTTCGTTCAGGACGATACAGACAAGGATGTTTATCAGGTGGAAATAAGTAACGCAAAAGAATTGACCGGCAACTATATTGATGCAGCTGTTGCCAGTGCAACAGAGCAGCCGGTTGGACTTTGCGATGCCACAGTGACACCCACTATCGTTGTCTCGAATGAGTCAAGCGTTGAGATCACTTCTTTCGATGCCTCGATCTCTGTCAACGGAGGAGACCCTATCACACAAAGTTGGACGGGTTCAATCGCCGAGGGAATGAGTGCAACAGTTGTATTTGACGAAATCACCCTCCCCGGAGGAACGACAACCATTGATTACAGTGTCACCAACGTCAACGGCGGAGTACCCGATTTTAACTCTTCCAATAACAACATAGCACCTGATATATTTGCATCTCTTTCTTCCACCGCTATCGGTAGTTCAATTGAGGAGGACAATGAATCTTACGAGGATCTTACTTATCCCACCGCAAGTGTTGTCAATCCACCAATCCCTGCTGATGGTTTTGGGTGGGGTACATTTACTGTTGTTTCTCAAGACGCATTCAGCAGCGCTCCCGGTCCCCTTGGTGGCTACGGAACATCAGAAAAATCTATTTGGATTAATTACTACCAATGGAATCCGGCAGAACCTGATGCTGCTGACGATGGTACCTCACT
>JALVDO010000794.1 GCA_027008975.1 Saprospiraceae bacterium
CTTGGGTTATATCGATTTGGATGGCAATATGAATCAGGCAATTGTTATCCGTTCTTTTTTTAGTCAAAATAAAATACTTTATTATCAGGCCGGAGCCGGTATCGTCGTCAATAGCGATGAAGAAAAGGAGCTACAGGAAGTGAAAAATAAACTTGGCGCATTGACAAAGGCACTGCACGAGGCTGCCAACGCGCCAAGGTGATAACCTCAAAGTCAAAGTCTCCGAAGAGACTTTGGCGAGAAGGTGTCAACTTAGGCGCCAAGGACTTAGGCGCGGTTGTGTGGAAGCTATTATCTTACGGCATCAAGCCTGCTTCCCCAAAGAGGGAAGTTGACACCTTCTAGTCCTTAGGGACTGCGAAGTTATCACCTTGCTGCTTAAAAATTATTAAACAATGAAAGTACTAATATTAGACAATTACGACTCATTTACCTACAATCTGGTACAATATATACAAGAGATTTTGCATCAGGATGTAACGGTAATACGAAATGATAAAATGTCTTTACAGGAGGTAGACGATTATGATGTCATCATCCTTTCGCCTGGTCCTGGGTTACCCAAAGACGCCGGTATTATGCCGGAGTTGATACGGCAATACGCCGGGAAAAAGCCGATATTGGGCGTATGCCTCGGGCATCAGGCAATCGGGGAGGCTTTCGGTGCCAAACTAAAGAATCTCGATAAGGTTTATCATGGTTTTGAGACTCCCATTGAGGTGTTGAACAACAAACGCGGATTATTTAAAAGCCTACCGATGTCAGTCAATGTCGGACGTTACCACTCTTGGGTAATTGATAACACTACGCTTCCCGATGAGATGGAAGTAACAGCTATAGACGAGCGCGGTGAAATAATGGCACTGAAACACAAGCAACACGATGTGTATGGTGTCCAGTTTCATCCCGAGTCCATTATGACAAAAGAGGGTAAAAAAATGCTGCTCAATTTCTTTGAGTCGGTAGCGAGACGCATAGAACATTGGGAGGTACTATAAAATGCCCATCGGGGCGCAATACGGAAATGCCCCATCGGGGCAAAATATGGATACAGATGAAAGATTTATTAACAAGATTATACAACCACGAGCAGCTGTCAAGAGCGGAAGCCAGAATTATTCTGTCAGAAATAGCACGCGGGCAGCACAACCCCATCCAAATAGCGAGCTTTATGACGGTGTTTTCCATGCGACCAATTACCGTAGCAGAGATACAGGGCTTTCGGGATGCCATGTTGGAGTTGGCGGTACCCTTTGATGCCGGTGGGTACGACACCATAGATATTGTCGGTACAGGAGGCGATGGCAAGAATACTTTTAATATCTCGACTTTGTCGGCAGTCGTGGTGGCAGGAGCCGGATACAAAGTGACTAAGCACGGGAGTTATGGCGTCTCTTCATCAGTTGGCTCTTCCGATGTGTTGATGGCAATGGGATACGAATTTACAAATGAGCGGGATAAATTATTGAAACAATTGGAAGAGGCGAATATTTGTTTCTTGCACGCCCCTTTATTTCACCCGGCGATGAAGGAAGTCGTTCCGATACGAAAACAGCTAAAGACACGTACTTTTTTTAATATGATGGGTCCGCTAATCAATCCCGTACAGCCCAAGTATCAGTTGTTTGGAACTTTTAGCATGGATTTGTCACGCTTGTACCAATACGTAATGGAAGCGGATGCGAACCGGCGATTTACCATCGTCTATGCTTTGGATGGCTATGATGAAATATCTCTCACAGGAGCTTTCAAGCTAAGGAGTAATGAGGGCGAAGCCCTATTGCAACCCGGAGATATGGGGCTACGC
>JALVDO010000795.1 GCA_027008975.1 Saprospiraceae bacterium
TTCCGGTTTTTTTTGTTTTTTGATTTTGTTCCAGAAATTTCCTTTATATCTTCATTTCCCTTGGTTTTATGTTTGTTTTTGCCATCAATTTCCTTCTCGGCTTCATCATAAACTTTGTCAATGCCTTTATCTACACGGCGTTTGGCTCTTTCTTCAGCTTCTTTTTTAGCTTTTTCTTTGGCATGCTTCATCAATTTTTTTAGAAATTGGGACTGCACCTGTGGTGCAATTCCCAATAACAAGAAGACTAATGAGAAATATTTAATAAATTTCATGATAAACTATTTTTTAATCAGTTTCATAACCTGTTTAGCACCTGTTTGAGTGGTAACATTTACGGTATAGATACCTTTAGGGAACCTAACTACCGGTAATTCAATTTGTTTTTGAGCAGTATCAAAATCCAATTTTTGTATGTTTTGTCCTAATGAATTAAAAACGCTAATATGAGCAATGGGTTGGTCTGCTGTAATTTTAGCAATATTGGCAACCGGATTGGGATAAAGTTTGATATTTTCCAGATTGGCAATATCATTAATGGCTAACGGATCGGGGTTCGCCACAATAATGTCAATAGCGGCATCAGAGGGAAAAGCTGAATGATCTTCTGTATATAGCGCCCATTTATGCAATGATCCGGAGTAAAAAGCAGAAATTTTATGAGTCACATAAGCATCATGACCAGATATTCCATAATAGTGAGAAAAAACAAAAGTAGCATTCGGATTGTTATTTAAATTAGGGTTATCTATGAGCGTAAAATTACCTGTTATATTTGCTGCATTAGAAACATGCGTAAAACGAGCTACAACCCCTGAACCGTTTTTTAGTATTTTATAAGCGGCATTGGTAGGAATGGGCGTAACATTGTCTTCATTATAAATTTGCCGGCGGTGGATTGAATTATCGTAATAAAATCCATCCAAATTAGTATTGTAAATACCATGAGGATTCCAATAATGAGAAAAAACAGCATAAGGTCCCGAATCAGCATTGTTAAAATCCGGATCATCAATGGTAGTTACCTGGTTTAAACTACCGGATATAGTAGCTGGTGTGGCAACATGTGTTATAACATCATTAGGATCAGAAGCTATATATACAAAAAAATGCGCACCTATAACGATATCTGAAAGATCTTCATTGTAAATAGCCCACTTATGAGCACTTGGATCATACCATAAACCGTCCACTTTGTCATTGTAAACAGGTGTCATCAAATTAGGATTCCAAACATGGCAAAAAACGATAGGGGCATTTGGATGATTATTCAAATCCGGATGATCAATATAAGTACTATTTGTGATAATATTGGCAGCCGTTGCCGTATGTACATAAATTTTGTCTTGTGCCGTAATCAGGTTCAGACAGCAAAGAAATAGCGTGGTTAAAATAATTTTTTTCATGACTATAATTTTTGGGGTTAATAATACCACAAAACTACAGATGAAAAAATATTGTATAGTGGAAATTTGTAACAAATGATGGTAAATTTGTAACAAATACTGTTAAATAAGTATATTTGCCGTTATTTATTGGTTTGCGATTTATATTGTTTGGGGGTGCATCCGAATTGTTTCTTAAAACATTTGTTAAAATAGCCCGGATCGTTAAAACCAACCGAATAGGCAATTTCGGATATGTTGGCATCTGTTTCACGTAACAAACGGGCAGCTTGGTTGAGTCGTTGAATATTTATGAATTGCGAAGCGGATTGTCCGGTAAGCGCTTTGAGTTTGCGGTGCAATTGCATACGGCTCATACCCATGGCATCGGCAAAGTCTTCGGCAGAAAAATCGGGTTTGG
>JALVDO010000796.1 GCA_027008975.1 Saprospiraceae bacterium
GTGAAGGTTTTGGCTTACTTCCTTCGTCAACTTTGCCGGAATTTTCTCCAATACCATACTAAAACAGCCTAATTCCTGCAATAGTTGGGCATCGCTTTTTAATTTCTCTGCTTCGGCTTCTTCCTTGGCTCGCACGGTATAAGTCCCGAATTTGTAAATAGACTGTGGAGTCAGTCCGAGGTGTCCCATCACGGGAATACCGGCAGACAATATCCGCTTAATGGAATCTGCAATTTCTGCTCCGCCCTCCAATTTGACGGCATGCCCACCCGATTCCTTCATGATTCTAATCGCAGACTCCAGGGCACGCATGGAGTTTCCCTGATAAGAACCAAAAGGCAAATCGACCACAATTAGCGCTTTCTTCACCGCCCGTACGACCGACGATGCGTGATAAATCATCTGATCCAAGGTAATGGGCAGTGTTGTCTCGTGTCCCGCCATCACATTGGAGGCAGAGTCGCCCACCAAAATGACATCAATGCCGGCAGCATCAAAAATCCGTGCCATGGAGTAATCATAAGCGGTCAGCATACTGATTTTCTCACCGTTATCCTTCATCGCCTGAAGGGTATGCGTCGTTATTCTTTTTACTTCTTTACTAATTGACATAATTTCATTTTTTTACAAATTCAGGGTTGCAACCCCTATCATTTAATCAACCCAATGAGACTTTTATAGTCATCAAAATAAGCATCTGCAGATTTCATTTCCAATAAATCCAACAATTCTGCACCGTATATTTCCTCCAATGCTTTTACGGTAGCTTCACAACGCACCTCAACCTTATTTTGCCGTAACTGCCCTATTCGCCAATGGAAAGTCTTCTCCATCCTGTCCAAAATCGTCTGATTGACCGTCGCAAAATCAGCATGAGGCAACACCGGGTTAACATCCTGAAAGCCATCCGCTGTGCGAGCAATCATCTTCCCTTCGTTTATAATAAAATACGCCGCCGTCGGGTGTGGTAATCCTTTTTCATGAATCATACTCGTGTAAAGCGTCAATTGCAAATCTTCATAATTTTTGATTTCGCGCTCCTTATAGGTACTTTTACTCCATTTGAGGTCAACAATTGCCCGCTCGTCACCTCGTTTCAACACTAAATCGGCGCGTCCCTTTATCGGTTGCCCGGCAAAAGAGCCTTCGATACTTTTTTCCGTTTGCTCTACCTCCCAGTTGTTATCCCGCAGGAATGTAATTAGACTCCAACATCCATTTTTCAATTTATTGATGAAGTCGATGCGTTCCGGCTCTTTACCATAGAGTAACAAAATAGAACCCTCCTGTGCCAAAAGTGCATAAATTCCCTCATCAACAAGGCGAAACACCTGATTTTTATCGAGGTTCTGAATATCCTTTTTCAATAGTTTCTCCAAAAAACGATGAGCCAAATTCCCCATCAAAGTACGTTCTGAAACAACGCTGAGGATAGATGGCTTTCGCAATTGTGCCCGATATTTGAACACCCATTTGTGCGGATAGTAAAATAAGGCATCCAAACTCGTGAAGGACTCGTATTCCTGATTTTCATACAAAGATGAGCCATTGACTTCAATAAAAGCTTGTGGAGATGCAAGAATTCGTGGTGCTAAATCCGTCAAGCCCGGAAGATCAAAATGACGACTAAGCCGTTGTAAATCATCTGCATTTTCAATGTCATAAATGATGGCCGAAAGGTTCTTAAATTTTGCTTCGAGATAACCAAAAGCAGGATGCGGAGCCACCTCTGCACCCTCCCGCGTCTTGGGCAACAGCAAGACGAGCTGCTTCCTTGTCCGCAAAAAGGGAATTTTACGTTACGG
>JALVDO010000797.1 GCA_027008975.1 Saprospiraceae bacterium
TTGTGGTGATATTTCAGCAGGAACCTACATTTTTGACATCAGCTACGGCGGACAGTTAGTACAACCGTTGATTACTATCAATCAAGAGGACAATCAGCCTGCCTCTGTTATCCTACCGGGTAATTTGAGTTGGACAATTCCTTCTTGTGATACGGAATTGCCAACGAGAATTGCAATTCAGGTTTGTGATGATTGCGATCAGACATTAACTCCTCCAACTGTAACTCTAGGAGGAAATCCTTTGACATTGGATTATTCAACGCTCAACGGAAATTGTGGTTACTTTGAGTACCTTGTTACTTTGACAGATGCTAACGATGGTAACTTGTTGGTTGCATCTTACACAGATGCAGATGGAGCAAATACTACAGTAGATGCCCTAATCAGCGTAGCAAGTCATCCTGATACATGGGCACCAATTATCATTTACCCATCACAGGATATTAATGTTGAGTTGGATCCATGTGAGCCAAGCGTAGCATTGGTATTCTTTGAGGTAACTGTAACAGATAACTGTGGTGTTGATAGTGCGACTTTGTTTGCACCAACATCTGAAGGTGTTATTTTATTGCCATCACCAGGTGGTCCAACGATTGCAGGATTCTTTGCACCGGGAGCACACCAAATCGTTATTCAGGCAACAGACCTTGCGGGTAATGTAAGATTCGAGGACTTCTTTGTAGTGGTAACTCAAGATCCTGCCGTACCGGCAAACTTGGCATGTTTGCCAGGCTTGAATGTCACGTTGAATGATGGCTGCGAAGCAGAAGTTATTCCATCTATGGTATTGAGCGGCGAGTTTGGCTGTTTGACACCAGATGACTTTAATATTACGGTAATAGACGGTGATACCTCTAATGGCGGAATCGTGGACGGATGTGGTACTTTCCCATATGTAGTAGAGTTGAACGGAAGCCTTCCAACCGAAGGATTCACAGGTGATTTTGCACCAGCTAACTGGATGACCGTTCAGGATCCACCAACAAGTGCTTCAGATACCGACTGGTCAACAGTAGAATTTACAACGACAACCTTGACCTTGTCTACATTGGGCGCAGGTCCATTTGACGGTTCAGACTTTGATATTGACGGAGTAGATGCAGTAGCAGCTGTATCTATGCCAGGAGAAGGAACATTGTCATTCGATTATGACTATAACGGATACGATGCAGGATGGGATTGGTTTATCATTGACTTGGACGGTAACGTTATCGCCAATGACAACATAGCAGCTTCCGGTTCAGTATCTGAACCAGTAACAGAAGGTATGGTATTGATGATTGCAATTGATGATGATGGTTTAACTCCAATCGGACCGGACCTTCCATCAGTTGTGACAATTGACAACTTCTCATTTGCACCAGTAGATGTACTGGGAGGTGATCCTGGAGACTTCACTACATGTTGGGGTGAGTTGACTGCTGAAGATAAGACAGCACCAACGATTGTTTGTCCTGATGATACAGACCAGGCAACCGTTACACGACAAGTACAGAATATTAGCGGTGAATTGACAGATTCTGACCCAACACTTCAGTTGGCGAACTACTCATGCTTCACGGACTTCTTTAATCCACAAGCAGGAGATCACCACTATGATACTTATACTTTCACTGTAAGTGAGACAGACATATATACTTTCGAGGTATTAGCTAACTTTGGTACAGATGCCAATATGGCATTGTATGCAGGTTCATTCGATCCGGCTAACCCATGTGCTAATATCATTGCTCACAATGAGGATGCTGTATTGGCAAGCTTGTTCTTTGCACAGCCATTGTTCTCACCGGTATACAGAATAGCCTTGCCACTACAGGCAGGAGAGACTTATGTATTGTTGACTTCAACATGGGGTAACGATGATACAGGAACGTATACTTGGTCAGTAGCTAGCGATGGCAACGGTCGAATCAATGGATTAGCTGTTAATAACGTAACAGTAAGCGCTGACCTGATTTGTACAGATATTGACAATGTATTGTTGACATCTCCTGAGACTTATGCAACGGATGCAGATGGTAACACATTGGCTGGTACAATGAGTAACAGACTACGGGATGTATTGAATGCAACAGGCCGACCAACCATTCATGATAACTGCGGTAATGTGAAAGTTACAGTATGGGATGAAACTGTTGAGTCAGGAGATTGTGCTTCTGTACAGATTATCCGTCACTTTGAGATCGAAGACAAGTACGAAAGTGCATGTACAGGAGTACCAATGACAGACGAGTGTACACAGGTAATCACTGTACGCAAGCCTACATTGGGTGATGCTTACTTCCCACCATTGGTGACAACCATTGAGTGTGATGAGGCTTATAGCACAGACGCTAATGGACATCCATCTGGAGCTATTACAGGATATCCATTTATCCAGACAGCATTTGGTGTGTACGACATCAATCAGTCTTACTGTAACTTGAGTGCAACTTATTCAGATACAGATCCAATTCAGTATTGTGCTGATGGTTACAAATTGGTACGTGAGTGGACATTGTTAGACTGGTGTAATCCTTCACCTGTTACAAGATTCTCTCAATCAATTCTGATAGGCGACTTTACACCACCAACTGTGACTTGTGTTGAGGAAGATACGGATTGGGATGGCATTCCTGACACTCCAAGATGGTCAGTAGGCGCTTACGACTGTACAGCAAGCTTCGTAGCACCAATGCCGGATGTAACTGATAACTGTTCTGATGGAGTAGAAGTATTGACAGAGGTAGTAGGAACGGTACAAGTACCTATATATGACCAGTGGGGTATCAATATCATTGGTTATTCTGAAGAAGAAGTTGTAATAGCAACTATTGGACCAAACGATAACCGTTTCTTGAGCGGCATCGAGAAGGGATGTTACTTCTTCCGCTATACAGCAACAGACGCTTGTGGTAACACAGCACAAGTGAAGTGTCCATTTATCATTGACGACCAAGTCGCACCAACAGCATCTTGTGATGACCAGTTGAATGTATCAATCAACGGCGGTGGCGGAGCAAGAATCTATGCATCAGATGTTGATGAAGGAAGTAATGATAACTGTTCAGATGTTAAGATTGAAGTAAGAAGAAGCTATCCTAACGGAACATGGAGTCCATGGGGAGATTATATCGACTTTGATTGTAGCGATGTACACAACTTTGTGACAATCGAATTGAGAGTATGGGATGATAAGAACATGGATGGTATTCCTGGTAATACTGTAAGTGTTTCTTATTGTGACGGAACTACAGAGTTGGTAACTGACAACAACAATAAGTGTTGGATGGAGATTCAGGTAGAGGATAAGGTACCACCTATCTGTCAGGCACCACACGATGTAGATTACCACTGTGATGATGAGACTGCTATTCACTTAGTACAGTTGATTCATAGCTATATCGATGCAGGCGGATCTAATAACATCACCATGTCAGACGAAGATCGAGCATGGATGAATGAGCACTTTGGAGAAGCAATGGCATTTGATAACTGTACAGCAACTGCTGAGCAGACTGGCGTTATCAACGGTTTGACAGATTGTGGCTGGGGTACAGTTACACGACGATTCCGCGCGACAGACGGTTGGGGATTAACTTCTTCTAACACTTGTCGTCAGGTAATCTCAATTTATGAAGTACACGATTATGAGATTTGTTTCCCTAAGGATGCATCAGCAAACTGCGGTACGCCAAATCCTGATACAATAACAACTACAATCAATGGTTGTGACTTATTTGCTATCAATGTATTTGATACCCGTTATGAGGCATCAGGAGATGAGTGTTATAAGATATTGAGAAGATACCGCGTAATCAACTGGTGTGAGTACGATGGACAATCAGAGCCTGTTGTTATCGGCAGAGATGAGGATAATGACACGTATGTAGGAGAAGCTGTGAAAGTTGTTGTAACAACAGACTGGAATGGTAACAATCCTATCTTCAATGCAGGCGTATATGGTAACGAATACCACCATATTGACGAGTGTGGAGACGCTACACGCTTCCAAAGAAGTGTAACATCAGTAGGACACTGGGAATACACTCAGCTTATCAAGGTTTATGATAATATCCTACCTGTAGTAACAGAAGATCCGGACAGAGATTGGGATTTCTGTAGCTATGACAATGTAAATTGTACAGGAGACGTTAGCATCAACTTCACTGTTGATGAGAACTGTACACCAGACGATTTGACATTGAATGGATACATTGACTTGTTCAATGACGGTGTAAGTGACGGAAGTGCAACGATTACCGGAACATATCCTGACTACACTATTAGCGGAACATACCCATTAGGCTCACATACATTCAGTGTAAGTGTATCAGATGGTTGTGGTAACGAAGCATGGTTGATTATGGGCTTTGAAGTAGTTGACTGTAAAGCACCATCACCAATCTGTATCAGCGGTTTGGCAGTAGAATTGATGCCTGTTATTACAGGAGGAGGTATGATGCAAGTTTGGGCAACAGACTTCATCGCCAGCGACATCAGTGATTGTTCAGGCATTAAGGGATACTCTATCCACAAAGAGGTAGATATTGCAAATGGTACAGACGTGCCTGCTTACCCACATCCTGGAATCACATTGACATGTGATGATGAGGCGACTACAATCGTAAGAATTTACGCATGGGATAATGCATACAATCCTTACGCTGTTCAGCCTGACGGATCTATCGGAGGACCTAACTATGATTACTGTTCTACATTTGTAAATGTTCAGGACTGGAATCAGGCTTGTGGTAGTGGTTCACGAGTAGCAGGAGCTATTATGACAGAAGAGGACGAAGCATTGGAAGGAGCATCAGTTTCTTTGACTGGTACATCTACAATGGATGCGACTACAGATAACGCAGGAGAGTTTGCATTTGAGGATGTTCCGGATGGAGCTGACATCACAATCACTCCACAGCACGATGTGAACCCATTGAATGGTGTTTCTACATTCGACTTGGTATTGATTAGCAAGCATATCTTAGGTATTCAGCCATTGGATACTCCTTATAAGATGATTGCAGCAGATGTTAACAACTCTGGATCAATCTCTACTATCGATATCATCCAATTGCGTAAGTTGATTTTGGGTATCTATACAGAATTCCCAGCAAACACAAGCTGGAGATTCGTTGATGCAGCATACACCTTCCCAGGAGGTAACCCATTTGCTGAGGACTTCCCAGAAGTTATCAACTTCAATAACGTTACTGCGGATCAGTTGAATACAGATTTCGTAGCAGTTAAGATTGGTGATGTGAATGGAAGTGCTGCCGCTAACTTGGCAGGAGTTGAAGAGCGTACATTGAATGGTGTATTTGCTTTCAACGTAGCTGAGCAAGCTGTTAAAGCAGGAACCCAAGTAAGTGTTGATTTTACAGCAGCAGATATCGCAAACGTAGAAGGCTATCAGGCAACATTGACATTCGATAACTCAGTATTGAGCTTGAATGACATCGTTCCTAACGTAGCAACTGACGAAAACTTCGGAACAGTATTTGTAGACGAAGGTGTTATCACTACTAGCTGGAATGGCGAAGCTAAGAACAATGAAGTATTGTTCACTTTGGTATTCGATGTGAAAGCAGATGCGAACTTGAGTGACTTATTGGGTGTTAGCTCACGTTACACTAAAGCAGAGGCTTATGCAGCAGGTAATACTACTGATGTAGCAATTAACTTCACAAATGGAGAAGTTGCAACAACAGGATTTGAAGTGTACCAAAATACTCCAAACCCATTCAAGGGTGAGACAGTAATTGGATACAACCTGCCATCAGATGCAGCTGTAACAGTAACTATCCAAGACGTTACCGGAAAGACTTTGAGCGTACTTAAAGCAGAAGGTGCAAAAGGTTACAACACTGTAACTGTAAGCAGCAAAGACTTAGGTGCTAGCGGAGTACTTTACTACACAGTATCAACAGACGAATTTACTGCAACTAAGAAAATGGTTGTTGTAAAATAATCGTAAAGATTTTATGCTGATGCCTCCTCGGAGGCGTCAGTATAATGATAAAATCTACCGGAGGCAGCCTTTTTTGGGCTGTCTCCTTTTTTTATCCCCATAAATATTGACTATTACTCTAAAAGTATTTACCTTAGCGCAATATTTTGAAATCAGCAGTGAAAGAATAAATTTTTTCATTTACTGAAAATTGTCCCATGATATGATACGTACTATTGGAAAGTATTTCCTTACTACACTTTTATTGTTCTTTATGTTCACCTTTTTGAGCATAGCCCAAACTCCTACCGTTGACATTGTTACAGATGAGGAGGGGTTGGTCCCGGAACAAACTTTTCAAGTCGATTTAGCAGTTCAGGATTTTACTGATATGTTAGGAGTTCAGTTTACATTAAAATGGGATCCTGAAGTCCTGTCGTTCATTTCAGTTGATAATTTTGGAATAGCCGACATTTCATTGTCTAATAACTTTGGATTGATGAACGTCGAAGGTGGATTATTATCATTTCTTTGGTATGATGTTAACCTTGCCGGCGTGGGAATTGAAAATGATTCCACATTATTTTCTCTAAATTTCAAAGTGATAGGTAATCCGGAAGACACAGCCTCTGTTATGTTTACAAATACTCCAACAGGCATTGAGTTTTCAGACACCTCACCAACCGGAATACTGAATCCGGTTCTTAATAACTTTGAAATGGTGATAGGTCTGGTTTCAACAGACTTTAACTCGGCACCCCATTTGATTCAGGTTAAAGATATTTATCCCAATCCGGTGAGCGATAACTCACAGGTTGATTTTCATTTAGCACATAGTACCGATTTAGATTTTTTCATTTTCGATGAAGGTGGAAAAATGGTTTTACATACGAGAGAATATTTCACTTCTGGAGATCATTCCTTCTTTTTAAAGAAAGGTTATTTTCCTGCTTCAGGAAAGTATTTGCTGAAGATGGTAAGTGAAGAGTTTGAAGTTCAACAAAAGCTTGTTTTTATAGGGAAATAACGAAAGCAAAGCTTTGTTTTACTTATTATCATAATTCCTTAATTTTCCCAAATTCCGTGCAACATGAGCAGATATTACACATGTCTGGTCTCCCTTCTATTGATTTTAACTGGTGTGACAATAGTACAGGGGGCTTATGGTTATTCTACATTAAATTCTACCTATCCTACACCTGATGAAAACGCCTTTAATTCACTTGAAGGGCTCACTTTTACCGTTGGTGATGCAGCAGGTGACGTGGGCGATCAGGTATGTCTACCGATTACCGTACAGGGTTTCACCGATTTGGTGGGTATGCAATACTCCATCAATTACAACGCATCCATGCTGGAATACGTCAGCGCAGGCGCCTTCAACCTTCCGGGCTTGGTGGCATCACAAATAGCCAACCCATCCACGGGTAATATCACGGTGTCCTGGACGGCAACGGACATTGTCGCCGGAGCATCAGTAGCA
>JALVDO010000798.1 GCA_027008975.1 Saprospiraceae bacterium
TCCCAAGTACGGCTACCGTACCATTGATTTTTACCCGTCCGGCCTGAATCAGTTTATCAGCTTCCCTTCGGGAGCAAATACCCGTTTCGCTGATGTATTTGTTCAGGCTTGTCGATGGTGGTACTTTGTTATTCATCTCTCCTATATTGTAGTCCTTTTCATTCCAACTTTGTTATCCGGCATCACGCAATAATAGTAATTCTTTCAAGCAATATGGTATAATAGGGGATGAAAATGTTGAGGCAATCGCGTAAAAAAAACAAAACACAAAAAATTCCCGCAAAGTTTGCCAAGGTTTCGCCAAGGTTCGCAGAGGTTAATTCAGGAGGTTTCCCACAGCCTTCAGAATTTGCAAACATTCCATGAGCATCCCCTCGAGGCGGTTAAACCCGCCTGTACTAGGGCTGAGAAAACTTCCGGCGCTTTTTTTTGTTCCTTTTTTATGCAATTTATTAGTCAATTAGAGCAACAGTTAAGAAAGCCGCTTCCGGGGAGGAGTGTGCAGGCGGAGATGTCCGTTATCCCAACGGAAAACAACCACTTCACCCCTCGATCGGGAGCGCGAAATGCAGGGGTACTAAGCCTGTTTTTTCCAAAAAATTCCGTTTGGCATTTAGCATTGATAAGGAGGGCATTTCACGAGAAGGACCACCATAGCAGACAGATTTCTTTTCCCGGCGGGAGCTATGAGGAGCGTGATGGTAGTTTTGAAAAGACCGCTTTGCGCGAAACAGAAGAGGAGATTAATGTACACCAATCCAAAGTACAGATTATAGGAAAACTGACGGAGATTTATATTCCGGTCAGCAACTTCAATGTACATCCCTATGTTGGATTTATGGACGAATACCCTGACTTCAAACCGCAACAGGGGGAGGTGGATGCTGTTTTAGAGATACCCGTAGATGTGTTAATAGACGATGGGAATAGACTAAAAATGCCAATAGAAACCCGGGGGTACAAAATCCCGGATGTACCCGTTTTTCAATTCGATGAAGATGTCGTGTGGGGAGCGACTGCTATGATGCTAAATGAATTAATTGCGATTATAAAACCTTCAATGCCAATACCAAGTATGTTAGTGTAAATGGGTAGAAAACCCAAGACCATTCAGGATAAAAAATGAAGGAGGCCACCTGTACCACCAAAGCAATCAAAAAATAAATCCAATATTTGGCGCCGACGCCATCATATTTTACTTCGCCTTCTTGATTATTAACGTCCATATCTGTTTATATTTTTTTGCAAAGTTAAAAAATGTCTTTTAACTTTGGGGATTTATGACTTTATTTTTCAAAAAATGACACAAATGGAATTACTGCCAATGCGAAAACTAATCATTATTTTATTTTTCACCCCGTTGATGTTAATAGGACAGGATAAACCGGAGTATGCCGTTTCCAATATTCCGGACAGCCTGATGGCGAAAGTCAACCACGTTGTTCGACGGGATGACGAGACCTTCGAGGTGCTTTCAGATAGCAAAAGCATCATCACATACATAGGAGCGATAACCGTATTGAATCAAAAGTCTCATCGCAATCACGTTCGAGTTGTTTATCAGCCGGAAGATGGTGTGGAATACTTCAAAGTCAGAATATACGACGCTGCGGGCAATCTTGTCAAAAAAGTAAAGAAAAAAGACATCATCGAAACGGTTGCCAATTTTTCAGGGAGGTCATTCGATAGTCGCCTGATGAAATCTTATGAGTGGGAAGGCAATAATTATCCTTTTACAATCGAATATTCATTCCGAAAAAAGGTGACAGGCATTAGCAATGCCAATTATGCCGATTGGTATT
>JALVDO010000799.1 GCA_027008975.1 Saprospiraceae bacterium
TTCAACCGATTCTCAATAATCTGTATCTCCTTCAACTTTTCCGTTAATTCTGATAATTCGAGATTGGGAAATTCCTTTTGTAGAAATTCGATTTTTGCCTCATTACCACAATTGCCGGGGCAGGCATCAAGGGCATTGACGATACCGATTGCGAGGGCTTTGCGATAGACCTCATCCAATAGCAGATAATGAGCCTTTTGTACCCCTTTGTCAAGTGATTTGAACTGGGTGTTAATCTGCTCGGGGTCGCGCCCCTCGTCCAGCATTTTAATGATACCGTTTATTTGTCCACCAAGCGTTTTGAGCCGCTTTTTTATATCGACAATCAAATCAGGGGGTAACGCATATCCGGAATTATCCATTAAATTAAAACTTTCTAACATTTGCTGCCAATACCGGCATTGATTAAGTCTTGTTTGGATACCGCTACATTTTTGCAGCAGTTTACCAATTCTCCATCTACAACGACGGAGGGGAGCCTTTTGACACCGTATTCCTCCATTTTTTTGATACCCATTCTGTTTTCGTCTTGCGCTGCGAGGTTGTGAATGGTGATTTCGCAATTGTCACAGGCTAATTCTCTGACCATTGCCACTACCGGTTCACATACGGGACAGCCCGCTGTGAAAATCTCAACTTGTCGTTTCATAATTTTGTGTTTTTTGTTTTAAAATAACTTCGGGGCAAAGATAGAGGGGCTGGGGAGGGGGCATGCAAGTTTTTTGGGAAAAAATTTCAGGAGGCAAGATTTCCAAATTTAAAATTCAGAATATCACATTCGATTAATCCTTTCGGTATCTCTCATTTTTTTGATTTTCAGCTTCTCAAATGTGAAATCCCCGCCGATAATAACCTATAAATACGCTGCAAATCGGGTCGCCCTTCGAGTAATTTTAGATGTGCTTCCATCGTCTGTATATCGCCTCTGACGGCAGGGCCCGTCTGTACCTCACGTGGGTCAAAGCGCAACGCCTTGCGGATGGTCTCGCGGATAAGAGGATGGGTGATTTCCGGTGCTATTTTACCCTCTTCTAGCAATGACTTGGATACGCCGAGTAAATAATTCGTGAAATTACAGGCGAAAACACTCGCTACGTGAAGTACTTTTCGCTGTTCGTCAGAGATGAGATATGTTGGACACCCGATTTGTTGACCGAGCTGCTGTAACAGAGCAAGGTTTTGGGGGCTATTGGCAGTTAGGCACATGGGAATGGTCGTAAAATCAAGGGCTACCGCTTTCGAGAAAGTCTGTAACGGGTAGAAAGCCCCGTATGATTGGGCAAAGGGAGCAAGCGACTCTGTACTGACGGCTCCAGAGGTGTGTACGAGGAAGATCTCTTTACCGGTATGCGCACTTACTTTTGAGGCAACGCTTTCTATCTTATCGTCGCTGACGGCAATGATATACAGGTCTGCATTAGGTTTTATATTTTCGTACTCGGTAGTGAATGGCGTATCCATCGTGAGTTGGGAAAGTACCTGTGCCGGTCGTAGGCTACGGTTGAATATTTGCAAAAGCTCAGCGCCACTGTTTCGCAACGCCTGTGCGAAGTGAAACCCCACATTCCCTGCTCCAATGAGTACGATTTTCATAATACGGATTTATTGATTCCACAAAAGCCAGGCTTTTTCGGCCTGTAGGTGAAGCATTCTTAAACCGTTGATGGTTGTTGCACCTCTTTTGATTCCCTCCCGGAGGAAACTCGTCGTTTCCGGGTTGTAAACTAGATCGTACAACAAATGACCGGAAGTAATGGAGTCGTAAGGAAGCGCCGGTTTGGTATCGATGTTTGGCGTCATACCGAGTGGTGTTGTATTGACAATAATGGAATGATTGGCAATAGTATCAGGCGTTAGGTCTTCATAGGTCAGGTGCCCTGATTTTTTGCTTCGCGATACAAACCGAAAGGGGATACCTAATTTGTCGAAGACAAAAGCGACGGCTTTGGATGCTCCGCCCGTACCGAGGACGAGGGCTTGGGGTGCAACTGTGATATTCATTTTTTCCGATAAGGAAACTTCAAAGCCATAGACATCGGTATTGAATCCCTCCAACTTTCCTGCTTTGATGCGAATGGTATTTACTGCTCCTATTCTTTTTGCTTCATCATTTATTTTATCAAGAAAAGGCAAAACTGCCTCTTTATAAGGGATGGTGACATTTAATCCCATGAGATTAGGGTGTGTTGCTACCAATTTGGGTAATTTTTCGATGCTTTCTATTGGAAACAACTCGTAATAATGCCCGGAGTATCCTTCCTTGTCAAATTTGGCATTAAAATACTTTTTTGAAAAAGAATGGGACAAAGGAAACCCGATTAACCCAAATAGTGCCGACTTGTCATTTATGCTTCCTTCTCCCATTTAGCTTTCTTTTCTGCATTGGCCAGGAATATCACAATAGCAACACCTGTTAGCATCATCAATACAACCCAAAGGCGGTATGGAGGTGCTTGTAAATATTGGCTTGGAAGTACACAATCCTCAATCAAAGGTACCTTGTGTCCCTTGCTGTTGATTCGGTATTCTATAACATTTCTCCAAGGCCATATCTTATTCAAAGAGCCAAGCATAAATCCGGCGAGAATAGCCATTGTTTGATCCCGATACTTTTTAAATGCCCATGTGAGTACTCTGGAGAAAACTCCCAGCCCAATCAGGCAGCCCGCAGCAAAGACTCCGACAATAATCAGGCTGTCAGGGTTGAGCGTCTTAATGGCATCTTTGACCGATGGAATGATGATGGTGTACATACCCATTAATAACAATATAAAACTCCCCGAAACACCGGGCAAAATCAATGCCGATATGGCAATCATACCGGAGAAGAAAACAAACCAAAGCGCATCTGTTCCCTGCCCGGGGTGCAAAAATGTAATCGAAAAGGCAATTGCCGCTCCAATGATAAAGGACAAAATGGAACTATAATTCCAATAGTCAACTTTGCCACCAATATAAAAGATGGAGGCGAAAATCAGACCGAAGAAGAGTCCCCAAATAGGTGCGGGATACATCTCTAAAAGAAATGAAATGGAGAAAATGCCCCCTAACATTCCAATCCCCATTCCAAGCAATAAAACGGATAAAAATCGACCATCCAGTACCTGCCACAAAGACTTAACACCACCCTCGCGGAATGCCCTGATAGGGGCAGGGCTTAGAAAGTTTTTGATGGCACCAATCAACCGTTCATAGATGCCCGTTACAAAGGCTATGGTGCCCCCTGATACGCCGGGTATTACTTCCGCAATCCCCATTGAAAGCCCTTTTAAAAATAAGTACAAGGATGATTTTTTGAAACTCATAATTGCTATTTAGAAACTCGTCAAAAACAAATTCAGATCCCGAATTTATTATTTGCCTACACCTTAGAAAATTTACTTTTTACTTACTTATAAACAAAACTCACCCCAAAGATAGTATTTTTCGGGGGCATTTTAAAATCTGCCAATGAACATCCTGAATTTAATGAGTAGGTAATTGTTTTTTGGTAACTGAATCATGGAATTATTGCCAAGCTGCCCTAAAGATGGGGGGAAGCTTGCTTAATTTAATTAAATCAGCTTTCTGAAAACATAATTTATCAGGATTAAACCATATCTTAGCCCCGAATTATTAATTTTTTTTATGAAAAATCTACTTTACCTCTTATCAGTGAAGATTATTTCGCCTATCCTTTTTATTTGGATGATTCTTTGGGGTGCTTCTTGTACGCTAGTTAAGCCTAACACCAATATCGGGGAATTGGACAAATTGGTAGAGATGAGCAAAGGTCCCTGCTTTGGCTTTTGTCCCGTTTATACCGTGACCGTTTACACGAATGGAGTTGTTACTTATTTCGGAGAGCGCAACACTAATCGACAGGGGACTCATTTGAGGATTCTTGAAAAAAATCAACTAGTCGCTTTAAAGAAGCAACTGGAAAAAGCCAATCTGTGGCAATATCAAGATTTGTACAAGGGACGAATTCCCGATTTACAAGCGGTGACTATAACATACTGGGAGGAAGGCGACTTCAAAACCATCGTCGGTAAAGATGGCCGGCCGGAACCGGTTGTGAAAATCGAGAGTGTTCTCGAACAAATTGCCAACTCCGGCAAATGGAAAAGAATTGATGGCGAAGAAGAAGCCGAAGAGCCCATCGATGAAATTATTATTCAGTTCGTAGAGGGGGTTAATAGAAAGGAGTGGATTCGGAAATATGCCAAACAAGATGGGAAAATTGTCAAACAACTGGCGCCAAACAGTCTTTACTGGCTTGTAAGTTTTGATGCTGAAAAAATAAGACCGCAGGAGATGTTGCGATTGGTACGAAATGACAGGGCTGTGGTGAGTGCCGAATTGAATAATAAGGTCTCCCGACGGGATTGAAGTCTACTTCGTTCAAAGGTTAAAGGCTAAATTATAAAGGCTAAATTTAAAAGTGGAATGAGTTTTGAAAACGAATCCCTACTTTTAAATTTTGAATTTTTCATTTTAAATTTTGAAATTTTCACTCCTCCCTCCCTTCGGTCATGAGGCAGGCATTAAATCCTCCCTCTCCCTTCGGTCATGAGGCAGGCATTAAATCCTCCCTCCCTTCGGTCATGAGGCAGGCATTCAATCATTAAATCATTCAATCATTAAATTATTAAATCATTGAAATGTCATTAATAAAATCAATTTCAGGAATAAGAGGAACCGTTGGGAAGACCCCGGGCGATAACCTAACCCCACAGGATGTCGTAGAATGTACGGCTGCTTTTGCAGCATGGCTAAAAGACAAAGGTGCGCGACAAAAAGTAATACTTGGTCGCGACGGACGAATATCGGGAAAGATGTACAGTGCCCTTGTTGCTAATACCCTCGTGGCGATGGGCTTTGATGTGGTTGATCTCGGATTATCTACGACACCAACCGTCGAAATGGCGGTACCGGCATATCAGGCGGGAGCCGGTATTATCCTGACGGCAAGCCATAATCCCAAGCATTGGAATGCGCTGAAATTATTAAATAGCGCTGGAGAGTTCATCTCTGCCAAAGACGGACAGGAATTTCTCGACTACATTGGTACGGATAGGGTGCAATATGCTGAGGTGGAGGAATTGGGTAACTATGATCGGGAAAAGGGATTTATCAAAAAGCATATTGCCGCTGTTCTCGATTATCCGATGGTAGATGTTGAGGCAGTCAAAGCAAAGCGTTTCAAGGTCGTTGTCGATTGTATTAATTCCACAGGTGCTATTTCGGTGCCGCCACTTCTCGAAAAACTCGGTTGTGAATGCATTATCATCAATGGCAAAGTAGATGGCAATTTTGCGCACAATCCGGAGCCTCTGGCACACCACCTGACCGAATTGAGTGAACGTGTCCTCAGGGAAAAAGCCGATTTGGGTATTTCGATTGACCCCGATGTGGACAGGCTGGCATTTGTATGTGAAGATGGCGTGATGTTTGGCGAGGAATACACACTCGTTGCCATCGCCGATTATATGCTGGACAAAAATGGTGGCGGAAACACCGTCTCCAACCTTTCATCTACCCGTGCTTTGCGCAAAGTTACCGAAAAATACGGCGGAACTTATCATGCTGCTCCCGTCGGAGAGGTGAACGTCGTTACGAAAATGAAAAAAGTAAACGCCCTCATCGGCGGTGAAGGAAATGGCGGGGTGATTGTCCCCGATTTTCACTATGGGCGCGATGCGCTGATTGGGATTGGCTTGTTCCTTTCTCTTCTGGCTGAGCGTGGATTATCCATGACGAAGCTGAAGGCTACTTTTCCTCATTTTGAGATGGTCAAAGATAAAATACAGTTAGAGGAAGGGATGGACGTGGATGCTCTTTTGGAAAGACTTTACCACTTGAATAAACACGAAGAATGCCTGACTATTGATGGATTGAAAATTGATTTCCCCGACAGTTGGATACATCTTCGCAAGTCCAATACCGAGCCGATTTTGAGGGTCTATGCTGAGGCAAATGATTTGGCTACAGCCAAAAAATTAGTAGAAGAAATGACGAAACAACTTTTACAAAAAGATAAAATATAAATGTCAAGAATATTAATCATTGGCGCGGGCGGCGTCGGAAGGGTAGTGACCTATAAATGCGCCCAACACCCCGACGTCTTTTCGTCGATTTTGTTGGCAAGTAGAACGGTAGAGAAGTGTGACCAAATCGCGAGTGATGCCATGCGAGATACCGGGCACTCCGATATTACAACTGCTCGCGTAGATGCCGAACACGTATCGGAACTAGTGGCTTTAATCCGGTCATTTAACCCCGAATTGGTCATCCACGTCGCCTTGCCTTACCAGGATTTAACGATAATGGAAGCCTGTCTGGAAACGGGCGTTAATTATCTCGATACGGCAAATTACGAACCCAAAGACGAAGCAAAGTTTGAATACAGTTGGCAATGGGCATTACACGACCGGTTTAAAGAAAAGGGACTGTTTGCCCTATTGGGTTGTGGGTTCGATCCCGGCGTGACGGGTGTCTTTACCGCCTATGCTGCCAAGCATCATTTCGATGAGATGCACTATCTCGATATCGTCGATTGCAACGGGGGAGATCATGGGAAAGCTTTTGCGACCAATTTTAATCCTGAAATAAATATTCGGGAGATTACGCAAAAGGGAAGGTTTTACGAAAATGGCAAATGGGTAGAAACCCAGCCATTTGAAATATCAAAAGTATTGACTTACCCGCGCATTGGCCCCCGCAAATCGTACTTGTTGTATCACGAAGAATTGGAGTCTCTGACTAAAAATTTCCCCACCATCAAGCGCGGACGATTTTGGATGACCTTTGGTGATGAGTATTTGACACACCTTCGCGTCATTCAGAATATTGGTATGGCGGGAATAGAGCCGGTTGAGTTCAAGGGACAGGAGATTATCCCATTGGAGTTCCTAAAAGCAGTCTTACCCGATCCGGGCTCACTCGGCGAAAATTACGAAGGAGAAACCTCTATCGGGTGTCGTATCCGCGGTATCAAAGACGGTCGGGAAAAGACTTATTATATTTGGAATAATTGTCAGCATCAGGCGGCATACAACGAGACAAAGGCGCAGGGTGTATCCTATACAACGGGGGTACCCGCAATGATTGGCGCTATGCTAATGCTGAAGGGGATATGGAAGGATGCCGGTGTCTTCAACGTCGAGCAGTTCGATCCCGACCCCTTTATGGAGCGATTGAATAAATACGGACTTCAATGGAACGAGGAAGTCGATGGTAATTTGGAAGTGTGATTTTAGAAAAAAACGTAACTACTTACCACCTCGTGATTTATATTTGCGATTTGGTGATAGGTAGAACACCCATACGGGCGCGTACCGGTGCGGATGACACAAATGCTGCGAATTTCCACAGATAAAGAGCGTGTTCACACGGATTTTTGGTCAGACGACCAAAGT
>JALVDO010000800.1 GCA_027008975.1 Saprospiraceae bacterium
CATGATAAGTACCCAATGAATAGGCAGAAAAGTCAATATCAGTGCCATCTGAAATACCCACTATCATTCCCGCATCGTTGACAACAATCAGACGTTGAGGGTGAGGTGTGGCACCATCCAACTGGAATCCAAGCACATCACTTTGGTCATCATTGGTAGCGATGATAACATCTTGACCGAATTCGGAAATAATCGTTCCCGGATTCGGATTTATCGGAACAACCGTAATGAAGTTTTCAGAGGTGGTATAGCACTGATCAGAAAGCTCATCTTCCAACAAATTAGTTCCGTTATTGATATTCGATGTTCCGTTAAGAGATATTCCGTAAATTCGGGCGATTTCAGGTGGAGCAGCATCAAAATCAATCACATCACCAATAATCTGAGGATGGGTTACAATGCCATTTTCATCGGCAATTACGTAGTGATAAGTCGTGTCAGAACTGGTCGTCTGCAAGAATACCAAATCACCAATACCATCACCGGGACAGAAGTAAATCGTATCTTGGTGGGATATTTCGTCTGTGATGATGCCACCATCCACGTCATTTCCTTTTTCGACCAAAACAAAATTATCGGACAATACGAAGCAACTGGTTGCCAATTCAACCTGCGTCGCTAATAGCCCCGGCTCTGCCAATAGCGCTCCTGTATAAGAAAGTCCCCATATTCGATACATTCCCGGTTCTACAACAGTCATATCTACCTGTCCTTCGCTTACTGTTTGTATGACGCCATCTAAGTCCATCAACAGATATACATAACCGACAGGAGAAGTACTTGTTGTCGACAATGCGAGTTGTCCATCTTCGTGACCAACACAAACCATTATCTCCGTTTCGCCCAAATAATCAATTGCTCCCCCTTCGGGTTCTCCCTGAAAGATGGTAATGTAATTATCCGAAATATCATAACACTCATCAGCCAGTACTGTCGCTTCGATATCATCGTTAAAACCTACCAGTAAATTGCCGGTATAGGAAATACCCCACACCCGTAAGCCCGGAAACTGAACAGTCTCGAAGTCAACTGAATCCGCATCCATCACGGAAATAACTTTATTATTAAAATTCGTCAACACATAAGCATAATTGGCTTCAGGAGCAAAGCTACTGTTGTTAAAAGTAACCACATCGCTCACACCATCACCCGAACAGATATAAAGTGTATCTGATGAAAAACCGGTATAGACAATCCCTCCATCAACTTTTGTTTTATTAACCAAAATAAAATCTTCACTCAAATTCCAACAATCGGTAGATAGCATGTCTACATCAAAAATATTATCACCGGGTAAGACAGACAGATTACCGGTATATGCCAGAGCATAAATGTGAACAGGACCTCCAATTGCATTCTCAAAATCAAAGGAGTCATCTGTCAACACGCCAATCAAAGCCCCATCTTCATCTGTGATTAAATATGCAACTTTGCTGGCGCTAACTGCGTCAATAGAAAAGGTAACCAAATCACTTTCTCCATCGCCAACGCAAAACGAAACGGAACTTGCCCCCTCACCAGTTGTAAACAAACCAACATTCGGTGTCATGTAATTTACGGTAATTAAGTTATCAGATAAATCAAAACACCCATCTGATAATCCTCCCGCCAAAATATCATCACCAACTTCGCCTGTAAACGCACCGGTCATACTCACCCCCATAATTGAGAACTGTCCTTCATCCCAATCGGCAAAAAACACCGTATCATTGGGAACAACTGCCGTAATAATACCCGCATCATCAATGACGAGGTATTGATAACCCGTTCCTATATCATTAGCATGACTCATCACCAGCCAACCATCAGCACCTGACTCAGGACATATAAAATATTCTTCCTGATTATCTTCGGTTGCCACCTGACCACCATCAACATTTGTCACTTCAATAAAAAGAAAGTTATCCGACATCTCAAAACAACCATCAGAAATGGCCGTTGTGAAAATATTATCGCCAAATTCAATAGTCAAATCACCCGTATAAGAAACACCATATAGATGATACGTGCCTATTTGCAATAACGCCAAATTGGCTGTATTCCCCTCAATAGCTGAGAAGACGCTACCGTTCTCATCTGTGAGTAAATAGACATAATCTGTAGTTGCAGACGAAGAGTTGCCATAGCTCAATGTCCCGTTGATATCATCATTAGCACAAACGAAAGCATCCGTACTACCATCTGCAAAGGCAACCGCCCCCCCATCAACAAAAGTCACTGCAACCGAAACAAAACTCTCAGAAACCGCAAAACACCCATCTGAAAAAACCGCTGAATCTATATTACCTCCTGTGATTGTTTCGTCTAGCGTTCCCGTGTAAGCCACACTATAAATATGGTAGGTGTGGTTGGCATCCGTTTCCGGCACAAAAGAAGGTGAAGCCGACACTTCGATTATTGTACCCGATTCGTCAGTCACGACTATCCCTACGGCTGTACCCACATAATTATCATTCACAATGACAACTTCCTCCGAAGCAGTAGAACAGTAGGTAACGTCTGCAACCAACTGCCCGGCATCTTCTGTCATAGGCACACCACCCTGCACACTAACTATTTCAACCGTCACGCTCTGCGCCGTTAATCCATAGCAGGCAGAGGAATAAACCGCCTCAGAGACCGATACTCCAACCGGCGCCAACAAGGTGCCACTATATGATAAACCGACGACCTGATAAATCCCATTTGGGAAACCATTAAAGTCATAATTCCCATCGGTTGAATAACCGATAATCAATCCATTGGCATCTGCAATGACATAGGCATAATCTGCCGTTCCTCCGGCAGTACTAGAAAACGTCAGGTTTAAGTCGGAAGGATTTTCAGCACAAACCAAAGCTGTCGTATTGCCATTTTCAAGCGAAACGGTACCTGCATCCAACTCCTGCCGCTCGATATTTATCGTATTCTCTGAAAGGTCAAAACAATCATTACTATAAACTGCATCGTAAAGATTCACCCCGGCAGTCACCGACAAATCTCCCGCGTAAGACACCCCAACAATGGTACTAACACCAATGGGTAGAGAAGAAAAGTCGAGGAAACCATTTGGGATATCCCCAATGATATTTCCATCGGAATCGGCAAGGATATAAGCATAATTCAAATTGGCATTACCTGTATTATTCAGACCGATGCCCGGATCCTCGTTTCCTCCCTGGCAAGCATTAACAAAGCTACTGCCATCTTCAAAGGCAATCTGCCCTCCATCTGCCTGATAGCGATGGATAGTCACATAATTATCCGACAAATCATAACACTCATCTGCAAAGTCACCTTCCGTAATTTGGTCACCTACATCCAATAAAATATTCCCCACATAAGCAACTCCCCAAAGGTGGCATTCTCCGGCGGGGCTATTATTAAAATCAATAATGCCATCATCCGAAAACCCTAGAATATTATTGTCATTATCGGTGATAACATAGGTATAAAAGGGGAAAGCCGTGCTGCTGGATGTCGAAAATTGAACGACATCGGCTGTATCGTCTCCGACACAGACGGTTTTTTCAGTCTCACCATCCGAAGTAGTGACCTGCCCGCCATCGGGGGTTATGTTTTGCACGGGAATAAAATTGGTCGTCAGACCATAACAATAGGTACCCAATTGGGTATTAAAGAGGTCATCGCCTACTTGAGCCGAAATCTGCCCTTGGTAAGAGAAGGCATAAACGCTGAAATCTCCGGCACCAAAAGAAGCTAAGTCAATAGTAGAATTTAGCCCAACGTACAAAATCGTATTATTGGCGTCCACCACGACATACGCAAATGCCTGTGCCAGTGAGGTGGTTTTGAATTTCACCAAATTAGCGCCAACACCAAGGCACGAAGAAAATGACGTTTCGCCTGTTTCTGTATAAATCTGAGCGTCCTGAATACACCATTCATTATCTTGTGCATGGATAACAGGAGTAGCGAAAAAGAAAAAAGGAATAAGGTAAAGGAAAACTTTTTTAAAAATCATAGGAATACTTGTTTTAGGAATAAATTTACTAAACTCATTCATTTTCATTGTTGTGAAATAGTGCTTCATTGCTTCGAATTAATTTTTCCGAAAATACTAACGCGCACGAGCAGAAGACTCTTCTCATGCGAAGTTAGGTGATACTTAAAACGGTGGGAGGACACTTAGTAATGGAAAAATGAAAATAAAAATTTATTATTTCACCATTATTCTATCCGGTTTTGACATGAACAAGGGATGACTATTATCTCATTCATATATGCGTACAAAGTTAATATATTTTCCAATAAATTGGTAGTAAAACAGAATCTTTTTTTCAAAAAAGCAGCATCATTCTTGAAAAACCCTTAGTTTTGGGTCTTCAACTACTCTACTCCTCCGTTATAATTATTGTAAGTACTTACCGCCCCCCTTCGATGAGCTTGGTGCATCACACGCTTTTGGACTAAAAAGAGAGACTGGTAAGTAGTTACGGATTATACAATCACCCATTTTTCGTATTATGTTATTATTAGAATAAAAATGCTTATTCGATATTCATGGGTCGTATTAGTTTCCTTGCTTACTTTGTCGGCATTTTCGCTGAATGAAGAGGGGGATGCTTGTGCGACAATGGAAGGTAGCATTCAGATAAGCAATGAATACACCCCTGAAAGTCTGGTGCGAGATGTACTGACGAAGGGCGTGTGTAACAATGTATCCAATGTACAAAGTATCGGCAACCTCGGAGGCATTGGGTACTTTAGCAACGGAGAAGATATTTTTGGTTTTGAAGAGGGGATAATCCTTTCGACGGGGCTAACAACCAATGCTTTTGGTCCGAATGAATATATCGACCGAAGTAGCAACTTCAATGATAATGGAGGGGATGCCGATTTGGCACAACTCGCTACCGGAGCAGTAAAGGATGTGGTCGGTCTTGAGTTTGATTTTGTCCCTCTGGATTCCTTTATCGAATTTACTTATGTTTTTGCATCGGAAGAGTATTGTGAGTTTGTTGGGAGTGACTTCAATGACGTTTTTGGTTTTTTCATTAGCGGTCCGGGTATCAACGGGTCGTTTTCCAACGCCGGAGAAAATGTTGCTTTTGTCCCGGGTTCCGGTCAGTATGTCTCCGTCAACACCATTAATCACAACAGCAATGCTGACTACTACATTGGCAACCTGAATGAAGCGGGAGCAGACCGCTGCAACACCCCCTTCGTCAATCAACCTAATATTAACCGCATTGAATACGACGGATTCACAACGCCCCTTAGCGCTGTACTAAAACTGACTCCTTGCGAGACTTACCACATCAAGATGGTCATTGGGGATGTAAAGGATCACTTTTATGATTCTGCTGTCTTTCTGAAAGCAGGGAGCTTCAACCTTGGGGGAGCCGTGCGAGTCTCCACCGAAGCCGTCGTAGAGGGCGAGATACTACAAGAGGGCTGCGACAATGCCTATTTTGTATTTGAGCGTGAAGATGATTCAAGTACCAACTTTCCGCTACAAGTAAATTTCGTTATCAATGAGGAATCAACTGCCGAAGAAGGGGTGGATTTCAATAACTTGCCAACGTCTATTACCATCCCGGCAGGAGCCATGTCCGCCATCCTTCCTATCCATGCCCTTAATGATAACGAGGAGGAGGGAGATGAGCTTATCATTTTAGAACTAAACATCCCCTGTGCATGCTATAGCGATACGGCTTACCTTCACATCATTGATGCCCCCCCTTTCCATGTCAATCTTGAAGATGTGGTTGTCTGTGAGATTGGTACGACAACCATCATTCCGGAACTAACGGGAGGTTCTCCACCCTACACGTACCAATGGAATACGGGAGCAATAACGCCCCAAATTGACATTAGCGCCGATCAGGGGCTCTATTTCTCGCTCACCGTGACCGATGACTGCGGGCAGGTAGGGATGGACGATTTCAATATTACTGTTGAGCCGGCTCCCTTTGCGACCCTTTCGGGAAATGTACAGATATGCGAAGGAGAGGTCGGATATTTGACGGCAGAATTCACCGGTACACCACCCTGGGAACTACACTATACCGTCAATGGAGTGCTTCAGCCACCCATAACGGACCTCGGCGACAGCCCTTTTTTACTCCCCGTCACCGCCGAAGGGACTTATGAGATTACCAATTTTTATGATAATGACTGTGCAGGCTATATTAGTGGAATCGGCACGGTTGATGTGTGGAAAATAGAGGTAGAAACAAATATCGTCCCACCCACCTGCTTTGGGAGCGATGACGGAAGCATAACGCTTGATATTTCGGGCGATAATCCGCCTTTTCAAGTTGTATGGGGACATACGGGTGACGACAATCCCACCCTTTCCAATCTCGAAGCCGGACAATTTGCTGTTACCATAACCGATCGGGAGGGTTGCACCAAAGTTATCGACATCACCCTTCCTACTCCGGGACCATTAGCACCTGTCCAGCCCGATTGCGAAAGCATCCACGAGGGTGTCAACTTGCAGGCGGCAGGCGGCACTCCACCATACCTGTACAGCATTGACGGAGCGCCTTTTGGTGATGAATCCATTTTTCAACAATTGACACCCGGCGAGGAATACCAACTACTCGTTGAAGATGCCAATGGATGCCAGGTCGTCCAAAACTTTCAAATGCCCTATTTTGGCACTTCTTTTTTCACCCTTTCGGGAAATGAAGAGGTGAAAGACGGCGAGCCATATACGCTTAGTCCCGAAATTTTCCTACCCGAGGCTTTAATCGACTCAATCATCTGGCAACCGGCGACCAATTTGGATTGTACTGACTGCCCCACCCCTACCCTGACCATTCACCAGCCAGTCACCTATACGCTGACCATCATCGACCGATTTGGTTGCCGCCAGACGGCTTCCATCCGACTCAGCATCGACCCTACTGTAGATATATTTATCCCTACCGCCTTTTCTCCCAACGGTGATCAGGTGAATGACCTGCTCACCGTCAATGCGAATGATTATCAGGTCGTTGAAGTAGAAGTCTTTCAGGTATTTGACCGCTGGGGCGGACAGCTATATGAAGCGACTAATTTCCTGCCAAACAACCCGCGCATCGGATGGGATGGCACCGCTCGCGGGCAAGCCCTGCCCAAAGGCGTTTACGTTTATTACCTGCGTGTGCGCCTGAATGACGGGCGGGTTTATGAATTAGGTGGAGATGTGTTATTGATGCGGTGAGTTCAATTCGGCGGAGTGTTTCCCACAGGCGGATGATTTTTTCGAATAGAGAAAAAATCTACCAAAAACTTACCGAAAATCCCAAAAAAGTGGTATATTTACTTCCGATTCCATGGGAAATAGAGCGAAATCGTAAATTGCAACTAAAGAGAATAGAATATGGCTTTACCGAAAATAATAGAGACAAATCTTAATGAACTAACTGAGATATGTCGCGAATTTGGAGTAGAAAAGATATAT
>JALVDO010000801.1 GCA_027008975.1 Saprospiraceae bacterium
GTACCCAAAGCGGCTTCCTATATGAATAGAAGGGTTCAGTTTAAAACAGCCGGACCGGGGGATTATGAAATGGACCCACCGGCAGGTAGTTCTTCCGGTTATTAATAGATTATCATAGTACTAGACGTTTTGTAAAATAAAGGCTGTTTCGACTAATTTCCGAACAAAGCCAACCCCTTTGTTTTGACGGTATTTTTGATGTCTCTGGCTCAAAATGGTGATAAAACATGGAGTGAAATCCTAAATGTCTAGTACTATGATAGATTGTCTTTTAGTGTGGGTAGGGGTGTTCCTAGGTTAGATTGGGTGAAGTAGAATCCCTTTTACAATATAGTAGTATCTTAGCACTTCAAAAGCAGTGTCATGAAAAAGTTACCAATCGGGATACAGACATTTTCGGAAATAATAACAGAAGGCTATGTTTATGTTGATAAAACAGAAATAGCCTATAATCTTATTGATAGAGGTAAATATTACTTCCTCTCCCGCCCACGTCGCTTTGGGAAAAGCTTGTTTTTAGATACGCTTAAAGATATATTTGAAGGTCGAAAAGAACTTTTCAAGGGGTTGTACATCTATGATAAGTGGGATTGGGAGGTGAAGTATCCGGTGTTGCGAGTAAGCTTGGGGTCGGGTGTAATTAAGACTATTGAAAAATTAAAAGACCGGTTAAATTGGGTATTGAAAGATGTAGAAAGAGATGTTGGAATAAAGTGTAATTTGACCAATCCGGAAAAATGTTTGAAGGAATTAATTATAAAATCTTATCAAAAATACAATCAAAAAGTAGTCATCCTCATCGATGAATACGACAAGCCCATCCTCGATAACATTACGGACGAGAATATTGCCCGCGAAATGCGAGATGCGATGAAAGACTTCTACGGTGTGATAAAAGACAATGACGCATACATCCAATTCGTATTTATCACTGGAGTCAGCAAATTCTCAAAGATGAACCTGTTTAGCGGGTTGAATAATCTTGAAGACATCACTTTGCACCCTGATTATGGTAACATTTGCGGCTATACTCACAACGATTTATTAACTGTATTCAAAGAGCACTTGCGGGGAGCCGATATGCAAAGGGTAAAGCAGTGGTACAACGGCTATAATTATTTTGGAGATAAAGTATATAATCCGTTTGATATTTTGCTTTTTATATCCAACAGATTTGAATTTAGAAATTATTGGTGGAAAACAGGGAATCCATCTTTTTTAATAGACATATTAAAAACCCAAAACTACTACTTGCCTGAATTAGAAAATTTTACAGCAAATGAAGAAATATTAGACACTTTTGATGTTGATAAAATTGAATTAGTAGCATTGCTTTGGCAAACAGGATATCTGACCATTACCGAAAAAATCGAAGATGTGTTTGGCGTTGAATACACTTTAGGTATTCCAAATAAAGAAATAAGCATATCGCTAAATAGCCTGTTTGTGACTTATCTGACTACTCAAACAACTGAAAAGCTAAAACAGCAAAAACGCTTGCTGAATATGCTCCGAAATGCTGACTTGGAAGGCTTCAAAGATGCGCTTTTTGCTCTTTTTGCATCCATTCCATACAACAACTTCACCAACAGTAAGCTTCCGGAATACGAAGGATATTACGCGAGCGTAGTATATGCTTATCTTGCAAGTATAGGATTAGACATTATACCTGAAGATACCACCAATATAGGCCGAATAGATTTGTCGGTCAAACTCGAAGGTAAGGTGTTTATTTTTGAATTTAAACTAACGGAAAAAGCGACCGGAAATGCCCTGAAACAAATAAAAGAGAGGAGATATTGGGAAAAATATCAAGACGCTGAGAATATTTACCTTGTCGGTATCGAATTTAGTCGCGAGAACAGGAATATTATCGGTTATGAGTGGGAGGAAATTTAAGCCTGCCCGCGTGCCCGAACTGGGGTATGAGGGTATAGCCCTGACGTCTATTCATTATTTTATTCAAAAAGATACATAAGATGATAAATCTACCGTTGATAAAACTTTTTGTGCATAGATGCAAATAATAGTAGAATAATCTTGAATATTTCCTTCATAAATATTACCTTTGCCCAACCGGAGGCAGAACCATCAATCTGCAAAGCTTGAGAGGTTATTTAGATACTACACGAACAATCCATTTTGTAATTAATTTCAATGATTCAACAGAAGGGTTTTCCCGTAGAACAAATTATAATGACCTATGAATAAAATTATACTCCTTTCAATTGCCCTTGGGCTAACTGTTTTTTCCTGTTCCAAAAGTAAATTAACAGACCCCTTAGATATTAAATTATCCGAGAAACTAAGCAGGCTTTCCCCCACGGGAAGTTCCGATTATTTCGTCCTCCCTGAATCCGACGATTACGCTTCTATTCCACAAGACCCCGCTAACCCCATTACCCCCGCAAAGGTAGCATTGGGTAAGATGCTTTTTCACGAAACAGCGCTAGCCGGTGGTGCATTGCACGAAAGTGGTAAATACACCTATTCCTGTGCAACTTGTCATGTTGCTGCCAACGGTTTTATGCCGGGTAGAGGTCAGGGTATTGCAGATGGCGGAATGGGCGTTGGAGAAAATCGTTTTATGAATGACCATTATACTGAAGACGAGGTGGATGTACAAGCCGGGAGAGCATTGAGCCTCATCAATGTTGCTTATGTGACCAACTCTACTTGGACGGGGAAATTCGGAGGCAAAGATGCAAATGTTGGGACTGAAGATGTATGGGATAACTTTGAAGATACGGGCATTAATCATTTGGGATTATCCGGTATTGAAAGTCAACTAATTGAGGGGCAAAAGTTGCACCGCATGGTTGTTGATGAATATCTGCTTGATGATATGGGGTATAGAGCAATGTATGATGCCGCTTTTCCCGACATGCAGGAGGAGGAGCGATACGGAGCTATTCCCACCGCTTTCGCACTTGCAGCGTATCTGCGCACGCTAATCGGTAACAAAGCGCCATTTCAACTGTGGTTGAAGGGAGACTACAGCGCTATGACGGATATGCAAAAGCAGGGTGCATTGCTTTTTTATGGAAAAGCAGGATGTTTTAGGTGCCACAAGGGGGGAGCATTGAGTTCTAATGAATTCCATGCAGTCGGTGTGAAAGACATGTACGACTACGAAGGTTCGTTTAATACTTCAGTCGATGATTTGCGAAATTTCGGTCGGGGTGGATTTACGGGCAAGGAGGAAGACTTGTATAAGTTCAAAGTACCATCTCTCTACAATATGAAGGATTCGCCATTTTATTTTCATGGTAGCAGTAAGCATACGCTTTGGGGAGTGGTGGAGTATTTTAATAATGCCATCCCTGAAAATCCCCGTATCGATGCTAAATATATTTCGCCATTTTTCCATCCTTTGAATCTAGACGTGATTGAAATCCAACAATTAGTCGCATTCTTGAGTGATGGATTGCGCGATCCCGATTTGTCACGATATGTACCGGAGTATGTACTCTCCGGAAATTGCATCCCCAATAACGATCCTGTTTCGCAGGAGGCGATGGGCTGCAATTGACAATGAGTGAGAAAGGGAATCAAAAAAGCAAATATCTCAGGGTGTTTGCTTTTTTTTGTGTATTTTGCGGACTAAATATCGCTGTGTTTTGAATAAGAATCTGTTTCCAAATATCCAATTTTCTGAAAAATGGCAACCCGCCAAGGAAAAAAAGTTATCCCAAAAGGGCGTTGTTTTTTGGTTTACCGGGCTTTCTGGCGCTGGAAAGTCTACGCTTGCAGAATACGCGGCTGATGAATTACTCCAAAGAGGGTACTTCGTCGAGCTATTGGATGGAGATAATATTCGTTCGGGACTATGTAAAGACTTAGGGTTTAGCCTTGACGATCGAAAGGAAAACATTAGGCGAGTTGCAGAGTTGGCAAAGCTACTGAAGTCGAATGGTATTATCGTTATCACAGCCTTTATAAGCCCAACACAAGCAATTAGGGCTATGGCTAAAGAAATTGTTGGAGCAAGGGACTTCAAGGAGGTGTATATCAATACCTCTATTGAATCCTGCGAAAAGAGAGATGTGAAAGGATTATATGCACGGGCGAGGAAAGGGGTTATTGAGAATTTTACCGGAGTTCAATCCCCCTACGAAGCCCCCGACAATCCCGACATAGAAATCAAAAACGATAAAGATGGGTTAGCTAAAACAAGAACACTCCTCTTGAGTGCAATTTTGAAGGAACTATAATCTTCAAAAATTGTAAATACTTACCTCCTCATGATTTAAATCAAAAAATGAGAGTGACCTATCCTTCAGTGAAAGCCCTGCCCGCACGACTTGCCCGCACCGGTACGCGCCCGTATGGGCATTGGGTATGTGTGGGCTTTCAAGGGAGCGAACCTCCCTCATTACATTCAGGAGGCAGGCCTCCCTCATTACATTCAGGAGGCAGGCCCAAGCGGGAGGGCTAGCGAATAAATGGTGAGTAAGAAAAATTGAACACCGAACATCGATTAACGAATGTCGATTTTAGAAGTTTTAAACAAAACAAAGTTTGATTTGGAAAACGAATTTGTAAATCTAAAATCTAAAATCGGTGTTCCTTGCCTGCCTGTCCGTTGGACGCAGACAGGTTCGATATTCTTCACGTTCCTTGTTCTTAAATCAAAAAATTTAATTACTCACAGGTGTCCGTTTTTAGACAAGAATGGTGTACTCGTAAGTAGTTACCAAAAATTTAAGTAACCACTTAGGTATGCCTGAGTAGTTACAAATTTAAAATCTTTTATGCACACACACTTATTAGAACTCGAATCCGAAGCAATCTTTATCCTTCGTGAAGTCGTCGCCTGCTTCGAAAAACCAGTCTTATTATTTTCCGGTGGTAAGGATTCAATCGTATTGGCGCACTTAGCCAAAAAAGCCTTCTTTCCGGAGGAAATTCCTTTTCCTTTTCTGCATATTGATACGGGATACAACTTTCCCGAAACAATTGAATTTCGTGATAAAATAGTGCGGAAACTGAGAGTGAAATTACTGGTAGGAGACGTAGCAAAAGCTATAGAAGAAGGATGGCTTGCTGAACCTCAAGACAAATTGACCGGACGCAATAAGCTGCAAAGCGATGTGTTAAAACAAATGATCGAGTCGTATGGATTTCAAGCAGCTATTGGGGGGGCTAGAAGAGATGAGGAGAAAGCGCGAGCAAAAGAAAGAATTTTTTCCATTAGAGAAAACAGAGGAGGATGGAATCCCGATAATCAATCTCCCGAGATGTGGAACCTTTATAATGCCAATTTAAAACAAGGGTGCCATTTCCGGGTGTTTCCGCTAAGCGATTGGACAGAACGAGACGTGTGGGATTATATTTTGGAGGAAAGGATTGAGATTCCTCCTATTTACCTTGCTCATCGTCGAGCGGTTGTTGAGATAAACGGGCAATTGCTTGCCTATTCTCCGCTCTTTTTTGACAAAGACATTCACACAATTATAAAGAAAAAGGTGCGGTGCAGGACTATCGGGGATATGCCTACTACCGGCATGTGGCTTTCATCGGCATCAACTTTGACTGAAATAATTCAGGAGATAGACCAATCTGACCGAACTGAACGGGGTGCAAGATTGGACGATCAATCTTCTTCATTCAGTATGGAAGATCGAAAGCGAGATGGTTATTTTTAAGTTATACTATTTATGTCAACCATGCTAAAATCATACACAAAACGCTTGCTTCGCTTTGTTACCATTGGCAGTGTCGATGATGGGAAAAGCACCCTGATAGGTCGTTTGCTCCACGATGCAAAGGGGCTATTGAAAGACCAATATGAAGCGGTAGAGTCGCTAGATAACGATAGGGAGGGCGTTAACTTCGCTTTCTTTACGGATGGTCTTAAAAAGGAGCGCGAATTGGGCATTACCATTGATGTCGCCTACCGGTATTTTTCTACCCCAAAACGCAAGTTTATCATTGCTGATGCACCCGGTCACTTTGAGTACACCAAAAATATGGTAACGGCTTGCTCACGCGCACAGGTCGCCGTCTTACTCATTGATGCCCGCCATGGACTACTGAGCCAAACTAAAAGACATCTATTTCTCGCCAGCCTTCTACAAGTCAAACACGTAGTCATTTGTATCAACAAAATGGACCTAGTGCAATTCTCTGAAGAGCGCTTTGAAGCAATCAAAGAAAGTGTATCACAATATGCCGCAAAGCTACAAATTATCGATATTCAGTTTATTCCGACGGTAGCAACAAAGGGGTTTAATGTGGTGGATACTTGTGAAGAAATGAAATGGTACAAGGGAGGTAGTCTGCTGTTTTATTTGGAAAATGTACACGTTGATAGCGATGAAAATAGGATTGATTGTCGTTTTCCCATCCAGATGGTATCAAAAAACGAATCCCCTTTTCGTTATTTTGGCCGGGTAGCTAGCGGAATTTTCAAAAAAGGGGATGAGGTACTATTACTCCCCTCAAAACAAAAATCCAAAATATTAAAAATAACCCTTGGGGAAAAAGAGATTGAAGAGGCCATTCCCGGCGCTTCTATTCTATTGACATTGGATAATAACCCTTTACTACATCGTGGAGATATGATTGTTCGCCCCAATAATCAACCCGAAACGACCAATCGCTTTAATTGTATGCTTTTTTGGCTATCAGATTTGGGCTTGGACAGTAATCAACCCTATTATCTACTACAGGCACACAGGCAGGAAGTATGCCATATCAAGACAATCCTATACAAATTGGATATAGAGACATTACACCGCGAATTTCCTCCATCTAAAATAGGCGTTAATGACATCGCTCGTATTGAAATTCAAACTACATCCCCCCTTTATATTGATTCCTACCAAAAAAATCGGGTAACGGGAAGCTTTATTTTGGTCGATAAAAATAGCTTGGCAACGGTCGCAGCAGGGGTAATTATCTGATAAAAGGTTGCAAAACCCAATGATAAAAGGTCTAAATCTAAACTTAGTGTGCGATATTTTGCAAATTTCATCAAAATGTAACAACTTGCCGTTTAGTATCTCCTCATTCTCTTTCAATTGAGTATTTTTTACGTTTGAGTATTCACGATTTGCATTTCGAAAGTTTAGAAATGCAAGGTAAAGGGTGTTGGATATACAATGTTACTAACCATGGGGACAATTAATTTGGTTGGGGCATCTAAATTTCAGTTTGTAATGTTTAATGAAACAAAGACTTTTCTTTTAGTACTGGTAGGGCTATTCCTTTTTGTCAATACCTCAAAAGGCGCTACTTCGCTTGAACATACCGGTGATTGTGACATATTGACGTTGGAAGCGCCGATTGTCAATTGTATTGATAGTGATACTGTTTCCGTCGTCTTTTTTTGGGAGGCTGTTCAAGGAGCTGATGATTATTTGGTAACCGTTTCGACCGGGCAGTCGTT
>JALVDO010000802.1 GCA_027008975.1 Saprospiraceae bacterium
TAATGATTTTCATCTGAGTAATAATGCCCTCACCTATCGAATTTATGCAGATTATCCGAATGATTTAATTGACAATTTTATGGCGATTAGTAGTATGCAGCAGGGTTTTAACCCCGAATTGGGCTACATCCGCCGTACAAATTACGATTCCTATACTTGGTATTTTCGGCTGGCTCCGCGGGTTTGGGCGCAGTATGGTATCAAACGCTTATTGCTTAAGCCGTGGGGTTTTACGCTATACCGTACACATTCGACGGGCGAAATTGAGAGCTTCTCCAACGAAACGCGCCCGCTTGGTGCCATTTTCCGGTCGGGAGAACGCTTCGAGCTCAATCTTATCCAACAATACGACCGCCTCGATGAACCATTCGGACTAACCGATGCCGTCATCGTGCCCACGGGAAAGTATATGATGTACCAATACGAGGTGCAATTTGAAACTTACCACGGGCGAAGACTTTGGACAGCTTTGCTCTATAATTGGGGCAGCTTTTATGGAGGCAGCATTCGCACTTTTGAAGGAGAGTTGGGTATTAACATCAATAGGCATTTTAACATCAACGGCAACTATATTTACAATTTGGTTGCCCTGCCCGATGGCGATATTGCTACTAACGAGTTGGCATTATACTTAAATTACGCTTTTACAACCAGATTGAATTTATCCCTGTTTTCGCAATTTAACGACTTGGATCAAGTGATGATATACAACTTCCGGCTTCACTGGATACCCAAGGTGGGGTCCGACCTCTATTTTGTCTATAATATCGGTTACGAAGACCCCATCAAGCAAATCGAATACCTAAAACCGCATACAACGGACGCCGCAGCGAAATTGGTGTATCGGTTTGTGTTTTGATAAGTAGGCGGAACTCTTACCAATCCCACCGCAAAGTAATATCAGCATCGCATTCAATACAAATACAGCACGAATCACACCAACCTTTTTCTTGTGCAACACAACCTTTGCACCCCGTTACTATATGGCAATGAACCACTATACTACCCCCAGAGGAAGCTGTGCCACTGTTGTTGTTCCGAATGGGATATTGAGCAGCAAATTCTCTCAACTGAACCAGATGAACAAAATTTTCATCTACAATGGGCTTTTCGAGAACAGACCTGATTATTTGGCTGCCGTCATAGGGAACGCTATTGGAGTGGAGATAGGAATCTACAGAAGTAAAGATACCATCATTAGCCACCTCATCGTAGCCGGTACCGTCATCGACAAAGACGTCATCCCCAAAGCCGACGATACTTCTGTCCCAATCTTCATCCGAGAAATTAACCAGATACAACTCCCGGACATAGGCCGGAGCAATAGTACTTATGCCCGTCAAGGTACGCACCCGTGCATCGAAGATGGCGACATTTTGCTCGATAAATTCCTGCTCGGGGTCAACCTCCGGCTGTGGTCTGACCTCTTTTTTACAGGCAATGGAAGTAATAATTAGACTGATAAAAACAAATAAAATGGACTTTTTCATAATTCGGTGTTTTTAAATTTCAAGATAATGATATTGTCGCCCCTATATCAATTCACCGGCATAATTGTTACCCCCAATAATATTTAAAAAAACCTACTCAATCTCTCATCCAATATTAAAGAATACCGTAGCTTTGCCCGGCAAGGCGAGGAAGCGAGTGAGCGACAAGGTGATAACTTCCCTCTTCTTAGTCGTGAAGCAGGCTTCGCAGCCCGTACGGGCAAGAAGGTGTCAACTTAGGCGCGGATTATGAATGGGCGAGTGGGCGAATGAGTGAATGGGCGAGTGGGCGAATGAGCGAGT
>JALVDO010000803.1 GCA_027008975.1 Saprospiraceae bacterium
AGGTGGTAAATAGTTACATCTAAAGATGCAAACCGGTAACACCTGAAGTCGTTTACGAATGGCTGCTCGAAGCGAAAAATACACCGACCCGACCGGGTACGGGGAGGTTTTAAGCCAGGTGAACTATTTCCAAACAACTTCCATATACGATTAATCAAGTGTAATAACTTCTTGCGATTGAGAGACGTTTTCCATTGTAATTTTTGGAGTAGCGCAGGTCTTAGAATCGCTCTCCAACCCGACAAAGATAGGACTTTTTGTGAAAAATAAAAAATCCGGAGTTTTAGTTCAGCTTATAATACTCGTTTGTCACTCCTTTATAGCTGCAATTCCGGGTAATTCCTCACCTTCCAAAAACTTCAACATCGCCCCTCCTCCGGTCGAGACGTAACTGACCTCATCAGCTAGCCCGAGTTGGTTGATGGCGGCGACGGAGTCACCTCCTCCAATCAGGGAGAAAGCGCCGTTTTTGGTCGCTTCGGCTACGGTGAGCGCAATGGCTTTTGTTCCTTCAGCGAAGGCAGGCATCTCGAATACTCCCATTGGTCCGTTCCACAAGATTGTCTTAGACGATAGGATGACCTCGCGAAAATCTTTGATGGCTTTTTTGCCAATATCGAGCCCCATCCATCCATCGGGAATCTCCATGTTGGAGCAGTATCGCGTGTTGGCATCATTAGAAAAGGCGTCTGCAATCAGGGAGTCTTCCGGAAGATGTATTTGGACACCCTTGTCTTTTGCTTTTTGTAGCAAGCTAAGGGCAAGGTCCAACTTGTCCTCTTCCACGAGCGAATTACCCACTTTTCCGCCTTGTGCTTTGAAAAAAGTATAAGCCATTCCGCCACCAATGATTAGGTGATCGACGAAGTCGATTAATTTTTCGAGAAGCAGTATTTTGTCGGATACTTTCGCTCCGCCGGTAATGGCTGTTAATGGGCGTTCCGGTGTTTGGACGACCTTATTCGCATTCTTTATTTCTGCATCCATCAACATGCCAAATCCCTTTTTCTCTTTCGGGAAGAATTTAGCAACAACAGCCGTGGAACTATGCGCGCGATGTGCAGTACCAAAGGCATCATTTAGGTAGATGTCTCCTAACTTTGACATGGCTTCTGCCAATGCCTCATCTCCTTTGCTTTCACCTGAGTTGAACCGGGTGTTTTCCAACAACAGTACTTCGCCATAAGGTAGTTCGGCTACCATCTTTTCGGCCTTTTCCCCAACGGTTTCCGGACAAAAATGTACCGGAACTCCACCTAGTAATTCAGACAAGTGCGTCACCAGATGTTTTAGTGTAAATCGTTCCACATCGATACTCCCATCCTCCTTGCGCTTTTTTTGTGGTCTGCCGAGGTGAGACATCAAGACGACCGCTCCACCCTCTGACAATACTTTTTTTATCGTCGGAATGGCAGCTCGCATACGAGTGTCATCGGTGATGTTAAAGTTGTCATCTAACGGGACATTGAAATCCACCCGAATTAGTACTTTTTTGTTGTGAAAGTCCATTGTTATTGGATTTTAGAAAATGAGATTCTATTCCAATTGCAATTGGGATAGAATCTCATCAAACCTCCTTATTTTGTGAGAATCAGGTGTGCTAAGTCTGCCAATCTTGCAGAATAACCGGCTTCATTATCGTACCAGCTTACCACTTTGAGCATCTTTCCGTTGACGGAAGTCATCAAGGAGTCGAAGATAGAAGAGTGCTTGTCGCGAACGATGTCAGAAGAGACAATTGGGTCGGCAGTATAAGCAAGAATACCCTTTAATGGACCTTCGGCTTGTTTTTTGAAAGTGGCGTTTACTTCTTCTACGGTTGTCTCTTTATTGAGCATGACATTTACTTCAATCAGCGAGCCGGTGATAACGGGAACACGGACGGAAATTGCAAACAATTTTCCAGCTACCTCCGGTAATACTTTCCCTACTGCAATAGCTGCACCGGTAGAGGTTGGCACCATATTGAAGGCAGCGGCTCTTGCTCTCCTTAGGTCGCCATGAGGAGCGTCCTGAATACGCTGGTCGGAAGTATAAGCGTGAATAGTTGTCATCGACCCTACATCGACTCCCCAGTTGTCATTGATAATTTTCATGACGGGTGCTAAACAGTTGGTCGTACAAGAGGCATTTGAGAATACATTGGCTCTTCTATCCAATTGGTCATCATTGACGCCAAGAACGATGGTTTGGATGCCATCTCCTTTTCCGGGAGCGGAGATGAGTACATCTTTAGCACCCGCAGTTAAGTGTTTACTCGCTGCTTCTTTGGTGCGGAAGATTCCTGTACACTCCAATACAAGGTCAATATCTAATTCTTTCCAAGGCAACTCTTCCGGATTGCGAATTGCATAAGAGTTTATCTTTTTGCCGTTGACAATCAACGCTTCCTCTGTCGATTCAACGGTTCCGTCAAACTTACCCTGGGCAGAGTCGTACTTTAGTAGATGTGCAAGGGTTGCATTGTCTGTTAAGTCATTAATTGCGACGACCTCGATTCCTTTCTTATTGAGTAGGTTTCTAAATGTCAATCTTCCGATTCTTCCGAATCCATTGATAGCAATTTTCTTAGCCATGTTATTGATTTTTAATTAAATTTAAGCTGCAAAAGTCTTAATTTTTGCTATCAATTGCAATTATTAGAAACTGTTTTTTATTCGTGATGATTGTGGCTGCATGAGTGTTCTTCAACTTTCTTAACCGGCAAACGTCCGGTAATAAGCAATCCCATTGCTTTACAATGCTTCTTCTTGTTGTGATAACCATCTGGCTGTCAATCTATTGGAAGCGATCGATAATCCATTCCAAAACTCAAAGACAAATATCCTTCATCACCTCCATTTGATTCCTCAATTCGCCGATGTAATTCTCGACGGTTTCAGGATCGTTATGGTATTCAAAAGTAACCCGGTGCGTCTCCCCATCTGCCGTGATTTCAATCCATTCAGCACCGCCGTCTGCGCAGTCAGGACAGCCGATTACTTCCGGCAATTCTTTGAATGCTTCAAAATCGATGGATTCAGTGAGTGATGACCAGTTGTCGTAAGATTCTGTACAATGCCTGTCAGGTGCTCCGCCGTACCAATGGTGATAGGAGTCGCTCGTCCCCTCCTCCAATGTCAAATCATGGGCACAATAGCCGAAGCATTCTCCAAAAGACGTACCATATTTCACTTGTGAAATATCGTAATTTGTATCGCAATGGTGGCAGGAGGCCAACCAAAGCATACTCAAAAATAGGACCAATAAGCCAATTCTGTTTTTCATAATAATGCGATTTTGAATTTTGATTTCTATCCATAGAGACAACATCTATTAACAAAAAGGTTGGGGTTTTTTGAGAAATTTCATACTTTGCAGCATTATAATTTTTTACCCTTCGCACAAAAGGGGCAGATAAGGGTAGGTACAAAATAACGTGAAATGCACAATAGACAATCACCACTTTTCTTTTTACTTTTATTATTTTTTTTTGGCTGCAGCCAAAATGAAAAAACAATCTACAATGATGCAACCGTCATCAAAGGCGGTACTATTCTGAATCTGGAAAACAATGGAAAAAACACAACGGATTGGAGTAATAAAGCCATCATTGTCCAGGGAGATACCATTGCTGCTGTCATCGATGTTTCGGAGCTCAACCCGAAGCAAAAAAACATCATTGATGCTACCGGTAAATATATTATGCCGGGCTTGACAGATGGCTTTACTGTCATCAATAACCAACAATACGCCAATGCTTTTTTGTATATGGGGGTGACCGATGTCGTTGGTGTGGAAAGCGAAAGAAGAGGTCCCTTTTACCATGATTCCGACCCAAGTCCGAATGTACACATGCTACGGGAAGTAGGAGAGGAACGGATGACGAATCAGCAAATACTCGACACCATCGCTAAGCATCATAACAATGGTGCAGAGGTACTTTTAATGATGTATAAACTCACCCCCGACCAAGTCGCTCTTGCACATAAAGAGGCTAAAAAATACGGGATGGGAACGATTGGCGAATTGGGCTTTACGAGCTATAAAGAAGCGATGGATATAGGGGTTGATGCCTTTGTTCATACGACGCGCTACACACTTGATGTGGCGCCGGATACCCTTGCTGAGAAAGTCGCCGAACAGCCCTTTAGCAATGATTTGGGTAGCCCTAAATGGCGGTATTACAAAATGCTCACCGAAATGGACTCCACCAACGAAGCGCTCATCTCCCACGCCAAAAATCTAGGTGAATCCGGCTCCTACATTCAGCCTACATTTGCGCTATTGTACCTCGATATGCCTTTCAGTAAAAACCCGTGGAAAGAACGGGTTGCTACTATCATTAATATAGCGGATGTCAACCGCCCGGCTGACAAGGAGACAGGCAAGCACAACTATCCGCCCGAAGAACTGGCCGCCTACCAAAAACTCGGACATAATGAATTGATGATTGAGCGATTGTACCACCGCAATGGTGCCAGGTATCTGTCGGGTAGTGCAACCGATGTTTGGGGCTCTATGCCGGGTATTTCACTCCATCAGGAATTGGAAGTGCTCCATCGAATTGGTCTCACAAATAGAGAAGTACTAGCAGCGAGTACAAGCAATTTTAACGATGCTTATGGTTTTAAGTTCGGAAAAATAAAACCCGGATTTAAGGCCAATATTTTGATGCTGAAGGAGAATCCCCTAGAGGACTTAGCACTATTGAAGGGTGAAAAAAGGTTATGGGTGAATGGTCAGGAAATTGATATAGCGGGGTTGATTAAATAATCACCCTGCTCATTGAATAATGATTCGCCGATGCATCCGCACTCCGTCCTCCAATCGCAGTTCTACAACGTAAATACCTGCGGGCAGAGATAAATTCACCGGAAGGTGATGTTTGCCTTCCCTTAGGTAGCCCAAGTCGATTGTTTGCATAGCGTACCCTCCCATGTCGTAGATGGTGAGGTTGGCGGCATTTGATTTCATCAGCCTTAGGTCGCAATTGAGTTGACCGCTTCTCGCAGGGTTAGGTGATATGTCGAACAAAGGTTTAGCGACGGTGATAAATACTATATCGGAATAATCATAATGCCCATCAAAATCAATTTGTTTATACCGGTAGTAATTTTCCGGCATGGGATGCTGGTCGGTTATTTGATAAAAGGAGCTTTCCTGTGAAGGGGTTCTGCCCGGAACAAACCCTATGTACTCAAAAGTGCGTCCGTCGGCGCTTCGTTGTATTTCAAACCCCTTATTATTCGATTCATTTGCCGTTCGCCAACTCAGACGAACGCTTCCTTGAGAGGTCAGTTTTGCAGTAAGCGGGGTCACGACCCGAATGGGCAGCGGAGTACTTGGTACAACGAACTTTGACAACATCTTTACGTATGCCGCCTGATAACCATCAGCAGGCTCCGTTATCTCCCAGGAGTTTTCCGGATAGGAAGTGTTCCAGTCTTTGTAGGCTTTCATCACCGGTTGGTTTTCGGGTGGTGCAATGGTGTAGGCGGCGGCGGGGGAGAAGTCCTTGTTCGGACCACCCGGTACAAATCCGGGGGCAGGACCATAAAGCGAAGTCGATGCATTGTCAAAATCGGTTCCGTCATCAAACCACCCGTGATAAATTTCATCGCAGGATTTTTCCGCTCCATAAGCATTCATATTCGAGAGGAAGACCAAATTAAGAGGATTGACACCATGCAGGTAATGAACGTAATCTTCCGCTGCTTTCAGGTAGGTCTCATCATTTCCGGTATCCACCTGATAGTAAATCATATTGTAATAAATAGAAGATGTATTGGCTTTTACCTTATTACTACCCCAAACGTAATTATCCGTAGAAATAAACGCCCGGTAAGGGGAAGAATACGCCATATAGGCAGGCAACAATTCCGTATTGTTAGTATTGACAGAATTCCTGAAATTATTCAGTATTGCCGTTCGTACACCGGGAGTCGAATTGGCATCTCCGGCATAATACAACAAGGCATCCTGATAAACGCTTTCGAAGGGATACCAAAATGTCCATTGCATGGCGTGTATATCGGTATAGTGGGCATCTATATAGGACTTATAAGTAGCCTGATTGGTCAAGGCAAACAAATAGACTGCTGCCGTAAAACTGGTCGCATCCTGATCGTAATTAGAAACTTCCGGATTGGAACTGGAAAATCCTGCATTGGAATAACTGGAGTACCCAGGGTTGTTTTGAAGCCATGTCCATGCCAATTCAGACCTGGTCTGTAATAAATTGGCGTAGGTATTCATCCCGATGGCTTTATAGACAATTGCCGCATGGGCAAAAATACTACAAACCGTTCTTGTCGCGGAGGATTGTGCTGCTCCATAATATCGGGCAGTAGCATCGGACGAAGGGGGGGAAGCGACCTGAAAGTTGGTGACAGACACCTTCATTAAAGCTGAGCCGTCCACTAACTGCATTTTGAGTAGCCAGTCCAGTTCCCATTTTACCTCATCCAAGATATCGGGAATACCATTTCCCGATTCGGGAATATTAAAATTATCACCCCAGATGGAGGGACTCTCTTCATAGGCAGATAGGAGGTCATGCAATGGGTTTAGCGTGTAGTTGACGTATTTGTTGTAATCCCCTGCATCGTGCCAACCTCCTGATAAATCCTTAGAAGTACTGGCATTGTTGGGGTCGGTCACAAGGCGGCAATCCGTATCCTGCCCCGCTCCGAGATGACAACTGCCATCCGTCCAATTGGCATCAGCATAAGGTGAAGATTTAGAACTGCCACATCGCTGATAATAAAAAGCCCTTACCGCCTGTTTTAAGGTCGTTTCATAGACGTCCTGACCAATGGTGAAGTCATAAGACTTTGCATTATTAGCCGCATCATAAATGTAATAACTCCCGGAAGTAGTGACCGCAGAGAAGTCAAAATACCAGGCTTTATTGCCCGATTGGTTATCCGTTGCACCACCGTTCCACGTCGAAACGGAGCCCGAAAAAACGGAGTTGTTTCCTGCCGACGTTCGTACCTCATAGGTCGCCCCGGGTACAAAGGACTGCCCGGAGTCATATCCCGTTTGGGGATTGGAGATGACCGCCACCTTTTTATCAAAATTGCGGTATCCAAATTGGTCAATATGGATGAAGTTGGAAATAGATTGCCCCTGAATAACGCCTGCGAAGAACACAATTGTTATCACAAAAATTAACTGCTTCATGCTTGTGAAATTTTAACTAACAAAAAAGGTGCCCCCCTTTGCTCCATGTAAGCTTCCCCGCTATCTACAACTTCTCGATTTCTGCTCGTGTCAAGTTGGTGTATTTCATTATTTTTTCAACGGATTCACCATCATTCTTCATAATCCGTGCTATCTCCAAATTACGTTTATCTATTCCTTGTTCTATTCCTTGTTCTATTCCTTGT